>DIDB01000212.1 GCA_002417905.1 Pseudomonadaceae bacterium UBA5811 | reverse complement strand
CCACGGGCGTGGGGAAGACCTGCAAATAGCACCCCCCACAATCTGGGATCCAGAAACACCCCCACGGGCGTGGGGAAGACATGGCTATGTAGTTGATCCTGACACTATAGAGAGAAACACCCCCACGGGCGTGGGGAAGACACCAACAAATTGTTAATGAACCTGGCCACAGACACAAGATATGGCGACTACATGGATAAAAGGGTTTCAACAACCAGCTGCAAACCACTAATGGTCATCATTGGTTTTCTGGGTGGACCCACCGTTCTGATTTCATAGCCAGGTGGCCGTGACAGGGAGCGGAAGATCACCAGTCCAGAGTCGGGTGGGCAATGCTTATGCAAATAGTCGATAACAGTGATAGCAACCGAATCTTTGAGACCAGAAACAAATATGTTGGGCCTGGGCTCAACAAACCAGAGTTTCATGCGACCACGCACAGCAGGCGGAAGGTCATTGGCGACGACGACGAGCATTGGGTACTCCAAAAATATCCTGAATGTCATCCCCCACTCTGGCCAGCAGATCGGTGTCCAGTACCCGCTGACGGAATGCGCCGGAAACTCTGTGCTTGTCGTAACGGCCTGCCAGGTCACGGGTGAGCATGAAGGCCAGATCAATGCACAGCTGCTCTTTATAAAGATCTGCCAGGTCGTAAATGAACGGCAAAGGGCTACCCGAATGGATAAAACCGATATGTGGCGAGTAGCCCATGCTGTGTACTGCTGAACAAAGGATGCCGTACAGCGCCGCATTGGTTGCAGTGAGTATCTGGTTAGTCAAATCTCCGAGTTCAAATTTACCGGGTGTGAACTGGCGTCCTCTCCAGCCAACCTGATACTGCTCCGCTTTTTGCTGATACAGGGCACGAACCCGATACCCTTCCATGCCCATCATTTCTTTGAGGCTTTTGCCATCCAGATCAGCATCGGGAAAGCGGCGTACAAACATCCGCCGGGCTACTTCAAGGGCCTTTTGTTTATTACTGGCCAGCTCCATCTGCTGTTTCAGGTTGCGGGTATCCGCCGTGGGCAGGAAACCTGCCGCATAGAACAGCAGACTGTCTTCGCCAACCCAACAGACCGAGCAGTTGGCGGCCACGGCGGTTTTCACCGCCTCATGGGTGATGCTGGTACCCGGCCCCAGCAACAGGGCATTGAGTGTGGCGACCGGCAGTGGTACCACATTGTTCGTTGCATCAATCCACTTGATGCTGCTGTCGTCAATCTCCAGCCGCCCGCGCTCCAGATACAGAAAGGGATAGCGGTCCTTCACCTGGGGCAGGGATTCGCGGGTAACCTTGACGAAGAGACGTTGTTCGCCGGACATGCTCAGATTGCTCCCAGCCGGATAGTCACACGCCGGTCGCGGTACTGCTTGTGTTCGCCGAACTGCAGGGGCACATCGTTCAGCGTCAGCAACTCATCGCCTTCATGCTCGCCCTGCAGAACCCGGAAGGCAAAAGCACGGTGCTTACCCCGGGCCAGGGCAAAACCAGCATCCAGTGCGGCCCGTGCCGTAGCATGCTGCCCCTGGTAAACGAACTCGGTCGGCACACAATTTTTACGGCCCAGGTACAGGTCCCACACTGGCTCACGCAGGGCTGTGGCAAAAGGTTCCAGGCGTGTCGCCGGAACCTGCAGGGCGACGGCAAAAGCCGAGTCCTGCAGATAGTAGCGGTAGGTCATCTTGGTCCCTCCGCCAACCGCTTTCTTGCCCTCACTGGTTTTGGGGATCAACAGGGTCTGCCAGGGGTCCTGATCGTCATAGCCACTGCCGACCATATGAAAATCCCGCAGCAGCGGCTGGCGTAGCTGCGGATTGCCTTCGCAATCTGCAAGAACATAAGCATCCACTTGCATGTCCAGTCCGGCCAGATCAGCCAGCAGCTCCCGCTGTGCACCACCGGCACCCAAGGCACAGCACAGCAGGCCCAGTACACCGGACTTGGTGGGAAAGTCCAGGCTGTCACGGCGACCAAAGCGGGAATCATGCCCCCAGGCCTGCAGCGGTCCTTCCAGCCAGAGCAGCAGATAGGGTTCGCTCATGGCGCGCCCTCCTCAGTGCACATGGCTTTGTAGGGCGGCGATCAGGTCGTCGATACTGAACTCGGGGTTTTCGCCCCATTCATAGTCGCCCTCTTTACCGAACAGCGAGCCGGAGAGTTTTTCCTTTTTCTGCAGGTAATCCTTGAGGGCGTCAATGCTGGGTGGCAGATAGCCGCCGTCACGCTGAACACGGACTGGTGTCTCGAAGGGTACCTGCAGCCGCTGCCCCTTGCGCACCAGCACCTTGGCGAACTCCCAGGGGCTGGCGCCGGACTGGGTAGCCTGGCGCGCACCAGGTACGGCGACGAACAGTGCCCGGGTGAAAGCGGCAATGGCCTTCTTCAGCTCATCTTCGCCCAGGGTCTGGGCGAGCTGGCCCAGGTCCAGGCTGACATAGCGGTAGTAGGTTGCCGAGTTGAATTCCAGGCTGCCCATGTGTGCCGAGCCGGGCTCGTCCTGCAGATCGTCCAGAGCGGTGAAGAATTCCACCTCGTTAGCGACTTTGTGGGTCGAGATGGCATGGGCGAAGGAGGCTGCTGCCTCAACATTCATATCTGGCGCCTTGGCAACCATGCGGCCGAACAGAACAATGTCCAGGGCATCCACCGCTGGATTGAGGGTCTTTTTCGCGAGCCTGGCCAGCTCCTTATCCTTGAGCCTGGCCGCATCGAAATCCAGCTCTCCCGCATGGCTGGCGAAGGCTGCCGCTTCGCTTTCGCTGATGAACAGCAGCGTGTCATCGCTCAGCAGATCGGCGATTTTCTGTCCGCAGGTTTCCGCTGCCTCTGGGGTGGCACCAGCCTGCGCACAGGCGCGGGCAAACAGTTCGGCCGTCTTCTTGGTGCGAGCGGCGAGATGGATGCCGAATGCCTGCATCGCCAGGCGCACCTGCCGTTTCCAGCACTGGGAGCTGACCCTGGCGCGGGTCACACCACCGACCACGGCAGTCTTGGGTGCACCCACGTCGTCGCGGTTCAGGCAGGTCACGGGGAAGGATTGCAGGATGTGGTATTCGATGCGGGTGTTGGTAAAGGCGTTGGTCATGACAGAGATCCTTGTCAGGCAAAGGGGTGGTCGATCAGGGGCACGATTTGCAACAGGCCGCAGCCAAAGGCGCGGGCGCGGCCAATGCCCTGCGTGAAGGAGAGCCGGAAACGGTCGCGGTCGGTGACGACGAGTCGGCCTTGCACATGGGCCTGGGCGATGGTGACCGGGTGGCGCTGTTTGTCGGTGAAGCGCAGCACCTCGATGCGCTCGACCCGCAGATGCTCGGTATCGACCCGAAAACCCCAGCTCGCCTCTGCCCGCCCGCAGAACCACTGGCCAACGGCCTCGTGGCCCTTGACCGGCAGCAGCCGGCCGCTGGCGTTGTCACGCCGGGTCGGGTTGACCTGCACCTTGAAGTGATAATGCTCATGGTCGAGGAAACCATCCGGAACAGGCTTGCTATGTACCTCGCCATATTCGCCATCGAGACAGGCCGCCGGTTCCCGGTTGGCCAGCAACAGAATGCGCCGGCCACGAAAATCACCGCCCTGATCTGCATAGAGAATGCCGCTGGTCTGGCTGGCGGACTTTTCGGCGGCGCCACGCACATCGGCATACAGACTGTAAACGACCCGGTGCAGCGAGTAAGGATCGGTGATGCGCAATGCCTGGACCGCCCGGCGATCCAGATGCAGCACGCTGGCGATCAGCGGCGCGCTCATGGCGTTTCCTCGTCGGCGATCCGGCTGTAAAAGTCCTGTGCCCAACGCGCCTTGACCGGCTGCGGATCGCTGGGAAAACGCAGCAACTGCCGCAGAAGCTGCTGGTAATCCAGCGGCTGGCCGGCACGGCTGTCGATCAGTGCGAACAGCGGGCGCAACAGCCGGCACAGCTCGGCGATGTCGTCGCAGGCCAGCAGGCGCCGCAGGCGGGCCTTGGCCTGCTCGCTGTCACGGCCGTCCTCGTAGCAGGCGGCGATGGCGCGTCCCAGCGACAGGCTGCCATTGCTTTCCGCCTTGGCACGGGCGATGGCGCTAGCCACGCTGGCGAAGGGTAAACGCTGCTCTTCCCGTTCCAGGTCAATGCCGAAGGTGGCCAGCAAGTCCCAGCTCTGGTACTCGGTCGCCGGGTTGTCCGCCCGGCGCAGTCTGGCGGCCAGGCCCTTGTCCTGCTGGCATTGCTTCATCACCTGAGAAACGAAGCGTTCAGCCCGGCCCGGTTGGGCGGTGGGTGTGGATGTATCCATCCGGGTCAGACCTCCTGTTGCAGATACTTGGCGGTGTTGGGCCGGCACTTGGCCCAGGCATCCAGTTGTCGTGCGGTTTCCCGTGGGCAGAAGCGGTCGTAGACCTGCTGGACGTAACGGGCGAAACGGTTACGCAATGTCCGGCGCTGCTGACGGCCCTCCTCGTCAGGCTCGCAGGCATTGACCAGGGACTGGAAATCCCGCTCGCAGAGCTGCCAGAACAGATGACTGGACTGGGCGGCCAGTCTGTCGCCTTCACTTTTCTGCTCCCTGAAATAGCCAAGCACCCGGCCGTAGAGCGTTTTGGCCAGCCCGTCAAGGTCGGCCATTTCCGTTTTCAGGTGCCCGAACCAGAATTGGCCCAGCGTGTCGCTGTGCAGCCAGACCAGTGATTCGACGAAATCGTCGCTCTGTTTTACGGATTGATCGCCAGAGTTGGCGCTTACTTTCAACCCAGCACACCAGATGGCAAATTTATCTCGATGATCGCGAAGGCGTTCTATGCCTCTTTTCAGAGCGAAACATTCGAAGCTGGTAGCTCCCCCTTGTTCCATAAAAGAAAGCAATGACTGCAATTCGCGCCAAGGGCGTTTTTCAGGGTCTACATATTTAACGCTGATAGTTTTGCCCGTGTTGTTCAAAATAAGACTTGGCTCATACCAGCCATTCTTGATGCTTGGATAGCTCAATCCATCCAGATAATAAATTCCTCGTTCACTTAGCAGTGCAAAGCGTGACAAAGCTACCAAGCATGCTTGATAGGTTTCCTTGTGTTTTGTCGCAATGGCATCCAGCTCGGATGTGGGCATATTTTCCCATGGCGGTACGCCCAAGCCTTGAGGCCAGCGGTTGAGCTTATTTATATCCTGAAACGTCAGGATATTGATCCAGATGTCCTCTTGGATTAATCCATCTACCGTAAAACAATGCAGTTGCCCAGTCCAACCACCGAGACTTGGGCCTGCCGATGCGGTGTAGCGGTTTCCCATTGCTACACCAGCCAGTGAGTCCATATCTGCTTCGACCCGTTTTCCTCCAAAGGCGAAGTTCATGAGGGTGATGATAAATAAAGCTCTATCGGCGTCTGTCAGCTCTTTTTCAAAAAGCGTATGGGAAAGCATCGTATTGTTATCGCTTGGAAGATCAGGATAAAACCCGGCTCCCATGGGTTTCGGTAAACCGGACGCATCGATTTCTGAAATTTTTCCAGGCGTTTTGGCGGACTGCAGACGGTTTTTTGTCCTTGCCTGGACGAGAGTTTTTACCGCCGGCATCTGCAAAAACGGCCGTTCCCCGTACAGATAAAACCGCGCATGCCAGTGCTGCAGGTAGTCCCAGCACCGCTCGGCCAGGCCCTGCCAGCCCAGGGCTTTCCAGGCGGCCTCGTCCTGGGGCGTGCAGGCGGCCTGGGCAATGGCCAGCAGCAGCTTGGTCAGGGCGATCTTCTGCAGTGGATTGCCGCCGAGGGCCCGGTATTCGGGGTGGGTGAAAATGTCCTTGAGGCTGACCCGACCCACGTCGGCGACGGGTATCCAGGGTTCGTCAATCAGGTTGAAGCGGTTTTCCATGCCATCTGTCCTTCAGTCTTGCAGCAGTCGGTAGCCCAGGTCGTCCCGGTAATCAAGGCGGTGTTTATCGTGTGCTTTGGCGCCATGCAGACCGTGCAGGGTGCCGCTTTCGTCCAGCAGCGCCACACGGAGCACGGCGTCGTCTTCCTCCGGATGGCCGAGGTAGAAACAGTGTCCGAAGCCGAGCTTGCGCAGACTGTCCAGCGGTACTGGCAGCGGCGCGTCGGCCAGGCGGACCCTGACCACCTGGCGCATAAGCAACGCGGCCAGCCGGCGCCATTCGCGCTTGTTCAGGCGATGCTGTTGCCAGGGCAGGAGTACCTGCTCACCGTTCGGCAAGGTTAATCGGCTGGTCTGCTGGTCGGGCAGATACAGCAGGTCGCGCAGCAGCAGGACCTCAGCGCTTTCGGTTTCGCTGTAACGGGTCTGTGCCTTGCTTTCCGGCAGGGTGACGCCGTCCTCGGCCAGGGCGACCCGCGCCAGCTGGCGCAGCGCCTGCCGGCCCAGGCACTGGCGCGAACCCTCTTCCAGCTCGCGCAGCCAGCCCGCCATGGCACCGCTTTCCGGACGCGGCGCGTAGGTGGCATCAATCAGCGGCCGGATGTCTCCCGGCAGCTCCAGTCGCTCGCGCTCATTCCATACCTCCAGGCTGCGACACAGCACATAGGGACTGTACACCGCTGCGCTGGCGCCGAAAGCCTGTCGCGGCGCTTCGCAGGCTGCTTGCGGATCAGGAGCCAGCAACCAGGCTTCACAGCGCGCCCCGGCCGCGCGTGGGGTGTCGGCGTGTCGCCACAAACGGCCTAGCCGTTGCAGGAGCATATCGGTCGGGCAGAAGCGGCTGACCAGGAAGTCGGCATCGATGTCCAGGGATTGCTCAAGAACCTGGGTACCCACCAGAATCCGTCCCTGGTTGCCACGCTGTGGCCAGCCATCCTTGCCGAACAGGCCAACCCAGTACGCCTCCAGCCGCTGGCGGTCGTCCGCAGTGAAGCGCGAGTGCAGGAGTCCACAGGCGGTGCCCAGTTCGCTGGAACGGGCCGCCAGATCAAGGTAGCGTTCCTGGGCTTCGGCCACGGTGTTTTCGATCCATAGCACCTGCTGGCCGGCCTGGGCGCGTGCAAGCGTTTCGTCCAGCGCCAGGGCCAGTTCGCGCTCCCGCTTCAGGGCGACAGGCCGTTGCTCGCCTATGGGAACCGCGATTTCGACAGGCGTGCCGTCGGCCGGGATGGCGGTAATCAGTGGGTAGTCGTCGGCAGCCAGATCGCAGCCAAGCAACTGGCCGCGTCGTTCCCGGCTCAGGGTGGCGCTCAACACGATCACCGTGCAGTGCAACTGGCGCAGCAGGTCAATCAGGGCGTCGAGCAGTGTGCCGGTATAGGCGTCATAGGTGTGGATCTCGTCGAGAATGACTACCTTGCCGGCCAGGCCGAAAGCGCGCACGAAGCCATGCCTGACGTTCATCACCGCCATCAGCGCCTGGTCGAGCGTGCCGACGGCGAACGGTGCCAGCAGGCCCCGTTTGCCCTGCTGGAACCAGGAGCCACCGGGACGGCCCTCCTCACCCATCTCGGTGTCCTGCAGCCAGGCATTGCCGTGCAGCAGCAGGGCGCGGTGCGGGCAGTTTCCGGCCAGAATCCTGTCCAGAAAAGCATTGAAGCGCTCGAAAATCTTGTTGGAAGTGAGCTGGGTTGGCAGAGCAAAATAGATGCCCGTGGCCTGACCACACTCCAGCATCCGGTAAGCCGCATACAGGGCTGCTTCAGTCTTGCCCAACCCCATCGGGGCCTCCAGCACATACACACCCGGCGCGCTCGCCTGTTCAATGAGCCGTTGCTGGGCATCACGAGGTTCGAAGCCGAACACCTGCCCGAAATTCAGGCCGGGTTTCACGGCAGGCGCCAGAAAGCCCGCCTCATCCAGAGCCCGGTCGATCCATGGCTGCCAATCCTGGCCAGGGTCCTCGAAGTGTTCGCCGGAGCCGATCCAGTCGGCCACCGAAGTCAACCCGGCCAGCAACCGGGCCTGGGCAACCGAGGCGACCTGCGGCCAGTCGGTCTGAAACGCCTCCTTGAGTACCACGATCAGCTGCTCCCGCTCCTGCTGCCAGATCGGGCCGCCGAAGACCTCATCCACCGCGCGGTAGCCTGCCACGGGTGGCGAGAAGCCATGATGCTGGCCGATAATTTCAGGGACAAATGCCGGGGCTCCGGCAGCAACAGCCGCCAGCTGACTAACGCCCGGATGTCCACCCCAGTTTTTTTCCAGCGCCGGCTCAATGTTGGCCAGCGCTGGCAAGACTGCATCCGGGGCACAAGCCCGCCGCAACTTTTCGTAGAACGCAGGGCTAACCTTGCCAATATCGTGACTGGCCACCACCAGCTCTGCTCCCGGAGGGAAGAGGCAGGTGCCCATGCGCTCTGGATATCGTGCAATCAGTGCCCGGGCCACTTCGCCTGCGATCTGGCAATGTGCCATAACCGGCTGACCAGGCATAACCCGGCCATCCGGGTGTTCCCAAGTCTTGGCCGGACACCGGGCAAAAGGAACCCTTTCGGAACATACTGCCCTGGAATGCTTTCGTTTCCACATGAAAAACAGGGCTCCTGCGCAATTGCATGGTTATTTTGTTTAAACCGCAGTGTTGTTCTATTTACGTAACACTATAGCCACAGCACTGCACTTTGCCTGAACCGGACATTGCGCTCCGGACCTACATCCAGGTATCCCGGACCGGGACTGAATACAGAACGCCGGGCCTGGTTGCGGCGGACAGCCAGGGGCTACTCTTTTCTGGCCACAGGATGAGCAGGAAATAAACCATGTGATCACCGGGCTGTAGCCGAAAATGACGGAAGCCCGGCTTTATCCAGACAGGATCAGCTCAGAAAAACCGCCGCAGCAGCTCCATGATCCGCGACGAGGGGCTGCTGCCCTGGTGGCCGGGGCAGGACAGGGCGTTGTAGTCGCCCACATAGGGGTTGTTGTGACCCATCACGCAACTGACCTGCTGGTTGCGCCAGCGCTCCCAGTCGCTGACCGGATACTGCCGGTTCCAGGTTTCGTAGGTCTGGCGGTCCCGGGCAGGCAGGCCCAGGCCGTAACGGTCGGCCATATACAGGTAAACCCGGGCGGCAGCCCCCCGGGCCCGCTCCGGCGGCATGGCAATGCCGGCGGCACCATCCACCTGCATGGGGCAGGCGCCGTAGACATTGGGCCGGCCGGGCAGCATGCCCAGTGCATAGTTGGAACGGTCGCCGTTAACCTCGCCAATGCTGGGCACCAGGTTATGCAGATCGGCCTCAATGGCTTCGAATACCGGGTCATTGGCCGAGCAGTTCTTGCGGCCACCCTGTTTCCAGCAGGTCCGCTGGTGGCCAAAGACCCAGGCCGGAACAATATGCTCCCACTCCAGCCGTCCGGCACGGGCCTGCTGGTGACGGACCTGGTAGCCGCAGCTTTGCAGGTCAATCTGGTGCCCGCTGTAGCGGCAGCCACAATAGAAAGTGACCGGCTCCGCCGCGTAGATTTTCAGCGCAATACGCTTGGCTTCACTGAAGGTTTTTGGCGCTTCCGGGCCGTTCGGGCCCTGGAAGAGAATCACCAGAATGGAGGCAGCCAGTCCGGCTACCGCTCCGAGAGTCACCCGGCGCATGCAACAGCTCCCCAAAAGCTGCGCATGATAGCGGCCGGGACCCGCTCAGGCCATGTACGGCTCAGCCCAGGAACAGCCGGTAGGCCGGGTTTTCGCTTTCATCCCAGTAGCGGTAGCCGATCCGCTCCAGCGCGGCGGACAGCAGGTGGCGCTCCTCTTCCGGCACCTGCAGACCGGCCACTACCCGGCCATCGGCGGCGCCATGGTTACGGTAATGGAACATGGAGATATTCCAGCGGCTGCCCAGCTTGTCGAGGAAGTTGAACAGCGCCCCCGGCCGCTCCGGAAACTCGAAGCGCAGCACCATCTCATGGCTGACCGTACCGGCCCGGCCGCCCACCATATGCCGCAGATGCAGCTTGGCCAGCTCGTTCTCGCTCAGGTCCAGCACCGGATAGCCGCGCTCCTGCAGACTGGCCACCAGGGCCTGGCGCGGATCCAGCTCCGGATGGGTCTGCACGCCAACAAAGATATGGGCCTGGCTGCCCGGGTTGTAACGGTAGTTGAACTCGGTGATCTGCCGCTTGCCCAGTGCCTGGCAGAATGCCTTGAAGCTGCCGGGCTGCTCGGGAATGGTCACGGCAATGATCGCTTCACGCTTTTCGCCCAGCTCGGCCCGCTCGGTGACATAACGCAGCCGGTCAAAATTGATATTGGCTCCGGAATCGATGGCCACCAGCACCTGGCCACTGGCCTGTTCCCGGGTCACATATTTTTTGATGCCGGCCACTGCCAGCGCTCCGGCCGGTTCAGTGATGGACCTAGTGTCATCATAGATGTCCTTGATCGCCGCGCAGATTTCATCGGCGCTGACCGTCACCACCTCATCGACATAATGCCGGCACAGTTCAAAGGGATGCTGGCCAATCTGCGCCACTGCCACGCCATCGGCAAACAGGCCGACCTGGCCGAGAATCACCCGCTCACCCGCCAGCAGGGCGGCCTGCAGGCAGCAGGAATCTTCCGGTTCAACGCCGATCACCCGGATTTCCGGACGCAGGTATTTCACATAGGCGGCAATACCCGCCACCAGTCCCCCGCCCCCTACCGGAACAAAGATGGCATCCAGCGGCCCCTGGTACTGGCGCAGGATCTCCATGGCCACCGTACCCTGCCCGGCAATCACCTCCGGATCATCGTAGGGCGGGATATAGGTCAGGCCTTTTTCCTCAGCCAGCTTCAGGGCATGGGCCAGCGCATCCGGAAAAGCATCACCGTACAGCACGGCCTTGCCCCCCCGGGCCCGGACGCCCTGCACCTTCAGCTCCGGCGTGGTTTTTGGCATCACGATAGTCGCCTTGATGCCCAGCTTCCGGGCAGCCAGGGCGACTCCCTGGGCATGATTGCCGGCCGAAGCGGTAATGACCCCCCGCGCCAGCTCCTCCGCCGACAGCCCGGCCATCTTGTTATAGGCCCCGCGAATCTTGAAGGAGAATACCGGCTGCAGGTCCTCGCGCTTGAGCAGGATCTGGTTGCCCAGCCGTTCCGACAGCTGGCGGGCAGGCTGCAGGGGTGTTTCCACGGCCACGTCATAGACGCGGGAGGTCAGGATTTTTTTGACGTACTGTTCGAGCATTGCGGGCAGGTCTGACTGGCGGGCGGAGCTGCCGAGTGTACTCCGGCCATGGCAAAGGAACCAGAAACAGCCCGGGAACCGCTATACTGGCGGCCCCGAACTTCCCGAGCGGATTGCCCCATGACCCAGGACCAGCTGAAACAGGCCGTGGCCCAGGCCGCTATTGAGCGGATTCTTCCCCAGCTCACGCCACAGAGCATTATCGGTATCGGTACCGGCTCGACAGCCAACTGCTTCATTGATGCGCTGGCCCGGCACAAGATGGATTTCGATGGCGCGGTAGCCAGCTCCGAAAGCTCGGCCAGCCGGCTGAAGCAGCATGGAATTCCGGTCTATGACCTGAACTCGGTGGCCGAGCTGGAGTTTTATGTGGATGGGGCCGACGAGGCCAATGACCGGCTGGAGCTGATCAAGGGCGGCGGCGCCGCCCTGACCCGGGAAAAGATCGTCGCGGCCGTGGCCCGCACCTTTGTCTGCATTGCCGACGAAAGCAAGCGGGTCGCCAGACTGGGTGCCTTCCCCCTGCCGGTCGAGGTCATTCCCATGGCCCGCAGTTATGTGGCCCGCCAGCTGGTCCGGCTGGAAGGTGATCCGGTTTACCGGGAAGGTGTGATTACCGATAACGGCAACGTGATCCTGGATGTGTACAACCTGGATATCCGGAATGCCGTGGAACTGGAAACCCGGATCAACAATATCACCGGCGTGGTCACCAACGGCCTGTTTGCGGCACGCCCGGCTGACCTGCTGCTGCTGGGCACCGCTTCGGGGGTCAAGACCCTGCACCGCCCGGCCTAAGCCAGCGGCAGCGGTGGCAGGGCTGCCAGCTCCGGCGCCTTGCCCGGAGGCCGGAGCAGACCCGAAGCCGGCGGCCCGGAGACTGGCCGGACCGCCGGCGCTTCAGGCGTGGCAGCCGGCCGGGCCGGGTGCAGCCAGGCATACAGGCTGAAGCGGAGCCAGCTGGAATGCTGCAGTGCATTCAGGGCGAACACCAGCACCGAGCAGATAAACACCAGGCTGGCCAGCTGCAATTTCAGGGTGTGAAGCCGGCGCACAGAACATCTCCTCCCAGACGGAATACCGCCTGCAGCAGGCCTGAGCAGCCTTAAGCCGGGCTGAATACACCCGCCTAGCGCCGGTTCCGGTTACGGAAAGCGGATGAACGTCACAAAACACCCGTACAGACTGCCGGCAGGTCATCCAGCTCCAGCTCCAGCTGCTGGCCAGGAGCCAGCGGGCCGACGCCCGCCGGTGTACCGGTGGAGACCACGTCACCCGGCTGCAGGCTGAAATGTCCGGCAATGTGCTGGATCAGCGGCACGATCGGCGTCAGCATGTCCCGGCTGTTGCCGTCCTGGCGCAGCTCACCGTCAATGCTCAGGCGGATGCGGAGATCATCCAGACTGCCGATCGCCTCGCGGGCCACAAAGGGCGCCAGCACAAAAGCGCCATCAAAGGCTTTGGCCAGCTCCCAGGGGTAACCCTTTTCCTTGAGCCTGGCCTGGACATCCCGCAGGGTCAGGTCCAGCGCCGGAGCCAGACCGGAAATGGCATCCAGCACTTCCTCTTCCGTGGGCTGGCGGGACAGCGGCTTGCCAATCAGCACTGCAATTTCCGCCTCATAATGCACCACACCCCGGTCCGCCGGAATGCTGAAACCACCAGCCGTGGATACCACGCAACTGCCAGGCTTGATAAACAGCAGCGGCTCCGTGGGCACCGGGTTATTCAGCTCCCTGGCATGCTCCGCATAGTTACGGCCCACACAGACCACCTTGCCCATCGGGAAATGCACCGGCGTGCCATCGCTATAGTAATGCTGGTAGCTCATTGCAGACTCCTAGCCGCGCCTCCGGACGCCGGCCTGCGCCTTTCCTGTGGAAAACTGGCGGGGGGTTCAGACAAAAATCTTGCCGGGGTTCATGATGCCGTTGGGATCCAGCACTGCCTTGATGGCCTTCATGCAGGCAATTTCCGCCTCCGAGCGGCTGTAGCCCAGGTAGTCACGCTTGGTCATCCCCACGCCATGTTCGGCAGAAATGGAGCCCTGGTAACGGGCCACCGCCTCGAATACCCAAGTGTTGACCGTAGCACAACGGCTGAAAAAATCTTCTCTGGACAGCGTTTCCGGCTTGAGGATGTTCAGGTGCAGGTTGCCATCACCGATATGGCCATACCAGAGCACTTCGAAATCCGGGTAATTCTGGCTGACAATGGCATCAATGTCTTTCAGGAAAGCCGGCACCTGGGAAACCCGTACCGAGATGTCATTCTTGTACGGAGTAAAGGGCGCAATGGTTTCCGAAATATCCTCGCGCAGCCGCCACAGGTTTTTCAGCTGCTGCTCGCTCTGGCTGAGCACACCGTCCAGCACCCAGCCCTGTTCGGTACAATGTTCAAACAGCTCCAGCGCCGTATTGGAAACATCCTCGCTGACCGCCTCCAGCTCCAGCAGGGCATAGAACGGACAGCGGGTTGCAAAGGGGGCCGGGACCTCACCCCGGGCAAGGATCTTGTCCAGACACCGGTCCGAGAAAAACTCAAAGGCCGTCAGATCCAGCTTGCCCTGGAAGGCATGCAGCACGGGCATTACCGAGTCAAAATCCGGCAGGCCGAGCACCAGGGCCGTCAGGTTTTTCGGCGGCCGCTCCAGGCGCATGATGGCTTCCACCACAAAGCCCAGGGTGCCTTCCGCACCGATAAACAGCTGGCGCAGGTCGTAACCGGTAGCATTTTTGACCAGCCCGTGGTTCAGCTCCATCAGTTCACCCGCGCCGGTTACCACCTTCAGCCCGGCCACCCAGTTGCGGGTCATGCCATAGCGGATCACCTTGATACCGCCGGCATTGGTGCTGATATTGCCGCCCAGCTGGCTGGAGCCGGCCGAAGCAAAGTCCACCGGATAATAAAGGCCCTTGTCTTCAGCAAAATCCTGCAACTGTTCGGTAATCACCCCGGCCTGGCAGACCACGGTGCGGTCCACCTCGCTGAAATCGAGGATACGGTTCATATAGTCAAAAGCCACCACCACCTCACCCCGGCTGGCCACGGCGGCCGCCGACAGTCCGGTGCGCCCGCCCGAGGGCACCAGTGCCACCCGGTGCTGGTTGGCCCAGCGCACGATGGCCTGGACTTCATCCGTGCTTTTCGGGAACACGATGGCCGAGGGCGCCGGAGCAAACTGCCGGGTCCAGTCCCGGCCATAGGTCTCCAGCGAATCCGCATCGGTCAGGACCTTGCCCGGCTCGACCAGGGTTTTCAGTTCGTCGATCAGGACGGAATCGATCATCGCTTTGCTCTCATTCGGTTCATCCTCACCCTGAGCCGGCTTCAGCATGCATCCGGGTGATTCGCGGGAGCCGTATGCTAGCATACGCACCCAGACAACGTGCCCCGCCCCACCCGGAACGTGGTTTCGCACAGGTCCGGCGGCCTCTGCCTGGCACCCTTTCTTCATTCTGGCTTAAAGGTTTGCCTCACCGATGAACAAGACATCCCTCGACAAGAGCAAGATCCGTTTTCTTCTGCTGGAAGGTGTCCATCAGACCGCTCTGGATACCATCCGGGCAGCGGGTTACACCAATATCGAGTACCTCACCGGCTCACTGCCAGAAGCCGAACTGAAGGAAAAGATTGCCGACGCCCATTTTGTGGGTATCCGCTCGCGCACCCAGCTGACCGAAGAGGTCTTTGAGGCCGCCAGAAAACTGATCGCCGTGGGCTGCTTCTGCATCGGCACCAATCAGGTAAACCTGGATGCTGCCCGGGTCCGGGGCATTCCGGTATTTAATGCCCCTTACTCCAATACCCGGTCGGTGGCCGAACTGGTGCTGGCCGAAGCCATCCTGCTGCTGCGCGGCATTCCGGAAAAAAATGCGGTCTGCCACCGGGGCGGCTGGCAGAAAAGTGCCACTAACGCCTATGAAATCCGCGGCAAGAAACTGGGCATCATCGGTTACGGCTCCATTGGCACCCAGCTGTCGGTACTGGCAGAAAGCCTCGGCATGCAGGTGAGCTTTTATGATGTCATCACCAAGCTGCCGATCGGCAATGCCACCCAGGTGGGCAACCTCTACGACCTGCTGGCCGACAGCGATATCGTGACCCTGCATGTTCCGGAAACCCCGGCCACCAAATGGATGATCGGCGAGAAAGAAATCCGCACCATGAAACAGGGCGGCATCCTGCTGAATGCCTCCCGGGGTACCGTGGTGGAAATCGACGCCCTGGCCGCCGCCCTGAAAGAGGGCCACCTGAACGGTGCGGCCATCGACGTGTTCCCTGTGGAGCCCCGCTCCAACAAGGACGAATTTGTCAGCCCGCTGCGCGGCATGGACAACGTGATCCTGACCCCGCATATCGGTGGCTCCACCATGGAGGCCCAGGCCAATATCGGGCTGGAAGTGGCCGAGAAGCTGGTCCGCTACAGCGACAACGGCACCTCCATCACTTCGGTCAACTTCCCGGAAGTGGCCCTGCCCTCGCACCCGGGCAAACACCGCCTGCTGCATATCCACCAGAACATTCCGGGCGTGATGAGCGAGATCAACCGGATCTTTGCCGAAAACGGCATCAACGTTTCAGCCCAGTACCTGCAGACCAACGAAAAGGTCGGTTATGTAGTGATTGATGTGGATGCCGCCTACTCCGACCTGGCCCTGCAGAAACTGCAGGAAGTCAACGGCACCATCCGCTGCCGGGTCCTGTTCTGAGCAGACACCCGCACCGCATGAAACAGGGCTGCTCCGGCAGCCCTTTTTTTCAGCGGCCGTAAGGCCGGGCCGGGTCCGTTTCCGGCTGCAAACTCAGACCCTCGGCCCGGGACAGGGTATCCTGCAGGGCATGCGGCCCCAGCTTGATGATCAGCCGCAGGTCGTTGGCCGAGTCGGCATAGCGCAGCGCATCTTCATAGCTGACTTCCCCGCTGGCATACAGCTGGTACAGCGCCTGATCAAAGGTCTGCATGCCCTGCTCGGTGGAGCGCATCATCAGCCCTTTCAGCTCATCCACCTTGCCCCCCCGGATCAGGTCCGCCACCAGCGGGGTATTCAGCAGCACCTCGATGGCAGCCCGCCGGCCCTGGCCATCGGGCGTGGGAATCAGCTGCTGGGCAATGATCGCCCGCAGGTTCAGCGACAGATCCATCCACACCTGGTTATGCCGGTCTGGCGGAAAGAAGTTGATGATCCGGTCCAGGGCCTGGTTGGCGTTGTTGGCGTGCAGGGTGGTCAGGCACAGGTGGCCGGTTTCGGCAAAGGCCACCGCGTAATCCATGGTTTCCCGGCTGCGTACCTCACCAATCATGATCACGTCCGGAGCCTGGCGCAGGGTATTTTTCAGGGCTACCTCGAACGATTCGGTATCCAGCCCGACCTCGCGCTGGGTAACAATGCAGCGCCGGTGCTGGTGCAGGTACTCGATGGGGTCTTCAATAGTGATGATATGCCCGGCCGAATTGCGGTTGCGATGACCGACCATCGCGGCCAGCGAGGTGGATTTCCCGGTACCGGTGGCCCCGACAAACAGCACCAGCCCGCGCTTGGCCATGGAAATATCCCGGATCACCTCAGGCAGGCGCAGCGCCTCCAGGGTCGGGATATTCATTTCGATCCGCCGCAGCACCATGCCCACCATACCGCGCTGATAAAAGGCACTGACCCGGAAACGCCCCACACCCCGGGCGCTGATCGCGTAGTTGCACTCGTGCTTTTCGGCAAATTCCTGGCGCTGGTGCTCGCTCATGCTGCCCAGCACCATCTGCCGGGTCACTTCGGGGGACAGCGGTGTCTGGTCCACCGGAGCCACCGTACCATTGACCTTGAGCGATGGCGGAATGCCCGCAGTAATAAACAGGTCGGAAGCCGAGCGCTCCACCATCAGCCGCAGCAGCTGTTCAAACTCCATGGGTGACTGTCCTTCAGAAATTGTCCGGTACCTTGGCCTTTTCCCGGGCGCTCTCCCGGCTGATGACCCCCTGGTCCAGCAGCATTTTCAGGCTCATGTCCAGGGTCTGCATGCCCAGTGCACCACCGGTCTGGATCGAGGAGTACATCTGGGCCACCTTGTCTTCGCGGATCAGGTTGCGGATTGCCGGGGTGCCAATCATGATTTCATGGGCCGCCACCCGGCCGCCGCCCGTCCGTTTCAGCAGGGTCTGGGACACCACTGCCTGCAGCGACTCGGACAGCATGGAGCGCACCATGGATTTTTCCTCGGCCGGAAAAACGTCGACGATCCGGTCGATGGTCTTGGCCGCCGAGCTGGTGTGCAGGGTGCCAAACACCAGGTGGCCGGTTTCTGCCGCCGTCAGGGCCAGCCGGATGGTTTCCAGGTCACGCATCTCGCCCACCAGAACCACATCCGGGTCTTCCCGCAGGGCCGAACGCAGCGCCTCGGCAAAGCCCAGGGTATCGCGGTGCACTTCCCGCTGGTTGACCAGGCACTTTTTCGAATCATGCACAAACTCGATGGGGTCCTCGATGGTCAGGATATGCAGGTACTTGCAGCTGTTGATGTAGTCCACCATGGCCGCCAGGGTGGTGGATTTGCCGGAGCCGGTCGGCCCGGTAACCAGCACCAGGCCGCGCGGCGCATCACTGATCTGGCGGAACACCTTGCCCATGCCCAGCTCCTCCATGGTCAGCACCCGGGAAGGAATGGTCCGGAACACGGCCCCCGCCCCCCGGTTCTGGTTGAAGGCGTTGACCCGGAAGCGGGCAATTCCGGGGACCTCGAAGGAAAAGTCGGTCTCCAGCCGCTCCTCGTAATCCTTGCGCTGGCCATCGTTCATGATGTCGTAGATCAGCTCATGCACCTGGCTGTGATCCATCGGCGGCAGGTTGATCCGCCGCACATCACCATCCACCCGGATCAGCGGCGGCATGCCGGCCGACAGGTGCAGGTCCGAAGCACCTTGTTTGGCGGTAAAGGCCAGCAGTTCAGTAATATCCATGGGACTCCCCAATAACAGGCAAGCAGGTAGAATGCCGCAGCAGCGCCGGCCGGCTCCGCCCGGAACCACGCCGTGCACACAATGGCCCCGGATGACCGGGAGCGCCCTATCCGATCAGACCAGGCCTTCAGGGCAGGGGACAGCAGCATGTCCACAATAGCGGAAAACATTGCCCGGGTCAGGGCACGGATCAGCCAGGCCGCCCTGGCCGCCGGACGTGATCCGGCCCGGGTCGGCCTGCTGGCCGTCAGCAAGACCCGTCCGGCGGCCGACCTGCGCGAAGCCCATGCTGCCGGGCTGCAGGACTTCGGCGAGAACTATCTGCAGGAAGCGCTCGACAAGCAGGCCCAGCTGCAGGATCTGCCGCTGGTCTGGCATTTTATTGGCCCGATCCAGTCCAACAAGACCCGGGCCATTGCCAGCCACTTTGACTGGGTCCACTCCGTGGACCGGCTGAAAATCGCCGAACGGCTGGCCGGACAGCGCCCGCCCGCCCGGCCACCATTGAACGTCTGCCTGCAGGTTAACGTCAGCGATGAAGCCAGCAAGTCCGGCTGCCAGCCCGGCGAGGTTCCGGCCCTGGCCCGGGCCATCGCAGCCCTGCCCGGCCTGCGCCTGCGCGGCCTGATGAGCATTCCGGCACCCTGCGACGACCCGGCAGGCCAGCGCCAGGCCTTTGCCCGGCTGCGCCAGCTGCTGGAGCAGCTGCCCCCCGAGCTGGAGCTGGACACCCTGTCCATGGGCATGAGCCAGGACCTGGAAGCCGCCATTGCCGAGGGTGCCAGCTGGGTACGGATCGGTACCGCCCTGTTCGGAGCCCGTCACCATGCCTGAAACAAGGACTCTCACCATGAACTCTCCCCGCATTGCCTTTATCGGTGCCGGCAACATGGCGGCCAGCCTGATTGGCGGCCTGCGTGCCCGGGGCGTCCCGGCGGACAGCCTCTGCGCCAGCAACCGCAGCCCCGGCAAGCTGGAACAGCTGGCCGCAAGCCAGGGCATCCAGACCTTTTCCGCCAATACCGATGCCGTGGCCGGCGCCGATATCGTGGTGCTGGCCGTCAAGCCCCAGATCATGCAGCCGGTCTGCCGCGAGCTGGCGGCCTCACTGCCCGCCCGGGCGCTGGTGATCTCGATTGCTGCCGGCATTACCTGTACCAGCCTGCAGCACTGGCTGGACAACGGCCTACCCCGGGCCATCGTCCGCTGCATGCCCAATACCCCGTCCCTGCTCGGCGCCGGCATCAGTGGCCTGTATGCCAGTCCAGAGGTCAGCCCGGCACAGCGCCAGCAGGCCGAACAACTGCTCGGTGCCGTGGGCCAGACCCTCTGGGTTGAAGAGGAAGCCCTGCTGGATGCGGTGACGGCGGTATCGGGCAGCGGCCCGGCCTATTTTTTCCTGCTGGTCGAGGCCATGACCCGGGCCGGGACCCGGCTGGGCCTTCCGGAAAGAACTGCGGCCAGACTGGCCAGCCCGCCGGCACTGGGGGCGGCCCGCATGGCCTGCGAGAACGGGCTGGCCGCCAGCGACCTCCCCCGCCCGGCCACCTCGCCCCATCGGACCACGGGCGCCGCCAACAACACCCTTCCCTCCTGCGGGTTTGGGGCCGCGGTCCGCCCCGCCCCCCCTGCCCCCCCCCCCCCCCTCCCCCNNACCCGGAAAGCACTGCGGCCAGACTGGCCAGCCAGACGGCACTGGGGGCGGCCCGCATGGCCTGCGAGAACGGGCTGGCCGCCAGCGAGCTGCGCCGCCAGGTCACCTCGCCCAATGGCACCACGGAGGCCGCCATCAACACCTTCCTCTCTGGCGGTTTTGAGGCGCTGGTCGACCAGGCCCTCCAGGCTGCCGCCACCCGCTCGGCCGAGCTGGCCAGACAGCTGGGCCACTGACCAAGGAGAACGTCATGACCGGACTGGACAGTGCAGGCATCCTGATCCTGCAAACCCTCGGCAACCTGTATCTGCTGGTGGTCCTGCTGCGCTTTATCCTGCAGCTGGTCCGCGCCGATTTTTATAACCCCCTGAGCCAGTTTGTGGTCCGGGCCACCCATCCGCTGCTGCGTCCGCTGCGCCGGGTGGTGCCCAGTCTGGGCGGGCTGGATCTGGCCTCACTGGTGCTGGCCCTGCTGGTGCAGCTCCTGCTGATGGTCCTGATGCTCCTGCTGGCTTACGGTACCCCGGGCAATCCGCTGGCCCTGCTGGTCTGGGCCGTCATCGGGGTACTGGGACTGTTCCTGAAAATCTTTTATTTTGCCCTGATCGCCGGGGTGATCCTGTCCTGGGTCGCCCCAAACAGCTACAACCCGGCGGTACAGCTGGTCAACCAGCTGTGCGAGCCCCTGCTGGTGCCATTCCGGCGCCTGCTGCCCGATCTGGGCGGGCTGGACATTTCGCCGATCTTTGCCTTTCTCGCCCTGCAACTGCTGGACATGCTGGTAGTCCGCAATCTGGGCGTGATCACCCACATGCCGGCCCTGCTGTTCTGGCAGGCCTGAACCCGGTGGACCGGGCAGCCCCCGGTCCACCGGATAATGCAGTAAAATCCGCAGCATTTCCCTTTGCCCGAGCCGATCAATGCCCACTGTTCTCCCTGCCGGTTCCGTCGGTCTGGTCAGCCCGAAAATCGCGCAGTTCACTGCCCCCCTGGCGCTGTCCAGCGGCCGCACGCTGACCGACTATCAGCTGATCTACGAGACGTATGGCACCCTGAATGCGGACGGCAGCAACGCGGTGCTGATCTGCCATGCCCTGTCCGGCCACCATCATGCGGCCGGCTACCACAGCATGGACGAGCGCAAGCCCGGCTGGTGGGACAGCTGCATCGGCCCGGGCAAGGCCATCGACACCCGGCGCTTTTTTGTGGTCAGCCTGAACAACCTGGGCGGCTGCAACGGCTCCACCGGCCCGCGCTCCATCGACCCGGACAGCGGCCAGCCCTATGGTGCCCGCTTCCCCATTGTCACGGTGGAGGACTGGGTCAACAGCCAGGCCCGGCTGGCCGATCGGCTGGGCATCCGCCAGTGGGCGGCAATCATTGGCGGCAGTCTGGGCGGCATGCAGGCCCTGCACTGGAGCCTGGCCTATCCGGAACGGGTCCGGCACTGCGTGGCCATTGCCACCGCACCACGCCTGTCGGCCCAGAACATCGCCTTTAACGAGGTGGCCCGCCAGGCGATTCTCTCCGACCCGGACTACCCTGAAGGCATCCCGAAAAAGGGCCTGATGCTGGCGCGGATGGTCGGCCATATTACCTACCTGTCCGATGATGCCATGGGCGAAAAATTCGGCCGGGACATGAAAAGCGACACCCTCAACTATGACTTCAGCAGCGCACAGTTCCAGGTGGAAAGTTACCTGCGCTATCAGGGTGAGGAGTTCTCCGGGCGCTTTGATGCCAACACCTATCTGCTGATGACCAAGGCCCTGGATTATTTCGAGCTGGGCGAACTGGCCCCGGCCCGGGCGCGCTTTTTCCTGATGTCCTTTACCACCGACTGGCGCTTCTCCCCGGCCCGCTCCCGGGAAATCGTCGATGCGCTGGTGGATGCCGGCAAGGAGGTCAGCTATGTGGAAATCGACGCGCCCCAGGGACATGATGCCTTTCTGCTGCCCATCCCGCGCTACCTGCAGGCCTTCAGCGCCTATATGAACCGGATCGAGGTGTAAGACCATGCGAGCGGATCTGGAACTTATCCAGAAATGGATCCGGCCCGGCAGCCGGGTACTGGACCTGGGCTGTGGCCAGGGCGAACTGCTGGCCGGCCTGCGCGAGCGCAAGCAGGTGCAGGGGTATGGGCTGGAAATCGACCCGGACAATATTGCCTGCTGCCTGCAGAACGGCATCAACGTACTGGACCAGGATCTGGACAAGGGGCTGGGCAATTTTGCCAGCGACAGCTTTGATGTGGTGATCATGACCCAGGCCCTGCAGGCCGTGCATTATCCGGACCTGCTGCTGAAAGAAATGCTGCGGGTCGGCCGCGAGTGCATCCTGACCTTCCCCAACTTCGGCCACTGGCGCTGCCGCTGGTATCTGGCCAGCAAGGGGCGGATGCCGGTCTCCGAATACCTGCCCCATACCTGGTACAACACGCCCAATATCCATTTCTGCACCTTTGCCGATTTTGAGGACCTGTGCCGGGCCCTGAATCTGGAAGTCAAAAACCGGCTGGCCGTAGACCGCCAGCACCACCACGGGCTGGCCAGCCGGCTGTGGCCCAACCTGTTTGGCGAAATCGGTATTTACCGGATTGCCGGAAAAGCCTGAGGAACACCCCATGTCCCCGATCAGCGAACTGGTGCTGGCCAGCCATAACCGTGGCAAGCTGCACGAACTCCAGGCCCTGCTGGATGGACAGGTCAACGTCTGGCCGGTCAGCCATTTCAGCCCGGTAGAGCCGGAAGAAACCGGGCTGTCCTTTGTGGAAAATGCCCTGCTGAAAGCCCGCCATGCCGCCCGGGTATCCGGCCGGCCGGCGCTGGCCGATGATTCCGGGCTGGTGGTGGATGCCCTGGACGGTGCCCCCGGCATCTGCTCGGCCCGCTATGCGGATGGCCAGGGCGATGCCGCCAACAATGCCAAGCTGCTGGCAGCCCTGCAGGACGTGCCCGAAGCCCGGCGGACCGCCCGCTTTGTCTGTGTCCTGGCGCTGGTTCACCATGCGGAAGATCCGTTGCCCATCCTCTGCGAAGGGCTGTGGGAAGGCCGGATTCTCCGTGAGCCCAGGGGGGACAACGGCTTTGGCTACGACCCGCTGTTCTGGGTGCCAGAAAGCCAGTGCAGCAGTGCCGAACTGCCCGCAGCCGGCAAAAACCGCCTCAGCCACCGGGCCCGGGCCATGGCCCTGCTGCGCGCGCGCCTCGGCCTGTGAAACCGCCACTGCCGCCGCTGGCTGCCTATGTGCACCTTCCCTGGTGCCTGCGCAAATGCCCCTACTGCGACTTCAACTCCCATACCCTGAGCGGGCCATTGCCCGAGGCAGCCTATCGACAGGCCCTGCTGGCCGACCTGCAGCAGGAGCAGCCGGTCCTGCAGGGCCGGCCCCTGGTTTCGGTCTTTTTTGGTGGCGGCACGCCAAGCCTGTTTTCTCCGGCCGCCCTGGAGCAGATTCTGGCCCGGCTGGAGCAGCTGGCCGGCTTTGCCAGCGGGATTGAAATCACCCTGGAAGCCAATCCGGGCACCCTTGACCAGACCCGGTTCCGAGATTACCGGCAGCTGGGCATCAACCGGCTGTCCATCGGCATCCAGAGTTTCCAGGACCCGCAGCTGCGGGCGCTGGGCCGGGTACATGATGCAGCCCGGGCCCGGCAGGCCATCGATATGGCCCTGGCGGCCGGGTTTGACAATTTCAATCTGGACCTGATGCATGGCCTGCCCGGCCAGACCCCGGAGCTGGCCCTGGCTGATCTGGAAACTGCCCTGGCCTGGCAGCCCGCCCATCTGTCCTGGTATCAGCTGACCCTGGAGCCCGACACCCGCTTCTGGCACCAGCCCCCGGTGCTGCCAGACGAAGACAGCCTGTGGGCCATCCAGCAGGCTGGCCAGCAGCTGCTGGCCAGCCGGGGCTACCAGCATTATGAAACCTCAGCCTACTGCCAGCCGGGCCGGCAGGCACGGCATAACCTCAATTACTGGACCTTTGGTGATTTTGTCGGGCTGGGGGCCGGTGCCCATGGCAAGCTGACCGGAGCGGATGGCCGGGTACACCGCCGCTGGAAAGTTCGAGCCCCCGGAGAATATCTGGCGGGGCCAGAGCGGCTGGCAGGTGAGCACCCGCTGGATGAAGCTGAACTCGTGTTTGAGTTCCTGATGAATGCCTTGCGCCTGACCGGGGGTGTCCCCGTAAGCTTGTTCAGTGCCCGTACCGGCCTGCCTCCGGAACAGCTGCCCCGCCAGCAGGCCGAGCAGCGCGGCCTGCTGGATCCGGACCCGCAGCGGCTGGTCGCCACGGCAAAGGGCCAGCTGTTTCTTAACGACCTGCTACAGCTGTTTCTGCCCTGATCAGTCCGCCCGGACAAATTTCAGATCCCGGACACCATGCCCCAGCCGCTCGCCCCGCCGCTCGAACTTGGTCACCGGGCGCTCTGCCGGACGCGGGATATAGCCCCCATCGGGGGCCAGATTGTGATAGCCCGGCGCCGCATTCATCACCTCCAGCATCTGCTCCGCGTAGGGCTGCCAGTCGGTGGCCATATGCAGCACGCCCCCCGGACGCAGTTTCTGGCGGACCAGTTCAGCAAAGGCCGGCTGGACAATGCGTCGCTTGTGATGGCGGCTTTTATGCCATGGATCAGGAAAAAACAGCAGCACCCGGTCCAGACGGGCATCCGGCACACACTGGCGCAGCACATCCAGCGCATCACTGCTATAAACCCGCAGATTGGTCAGCTGGCTGGCCAGCACGCCGTTAAGCAGTGCGCCCACCCCGGGCCGGTGGACCTCAATCCCGATAAAGTCTTCATCCGGGCTCTGCCGGGCCATTTCCAGGGTGGAATGGCCCATGCCAAAGCCAATCTCCAGCGTCAGCGGCGCCGTACGGCCAAACACCCCGGCAAAGTCCTGCAGCCCGCCGGACAGCGCCAGGCCAAAGCGGGGCCAGCCCTGCTCCAGCCCGCGCTGCTGGCCTTCAGTCATCCGGCCGGCCCGCATGACAAAACTTTTGATGGTACGCCGTGGAGGCATACCGGCCTGGGGAAGATCACTCATCAGCGACAGTCTCTGTGGATAAAAAAGGCCGGACAGCAGTGTCCGGCCCTCTGGAAGCCCAAAAAACGGGCAGTCTAGCTGACCAGCCCCTCCAGCGGGGACGAGGCGCTGGCATAGCGCTTTTTCGGCATCCGGCCGGCCAGCCAGGCCATCCGGCCCGCCTCGATAGCATGTTTCATGGCCCGGGCCATCAGCAGCGGGTGCCGGGCATGGGCAATGGCACTGTTCATCAGCACGGCATCACAGCCCAGCTCCATGGCAATGGTGGCATCCGAGGCGGTTCCCACCCCGGCATCCACCAGCACCGGCACCCGGGCTTCCTCCAGGATAATCTGCAGATTATAGGGGTTGCAGATGCCCAGCCCGCTGCCGATCAGCCCGGCCAGCGGCATTACGGCAATGCAGCCGGTTTCCGCCAGCTGCCGGGCCACGATGGGGTCATCGCTGGTATAAACCATCACGTCAAACCCTTCCCGGACCAGCACCTCGGCGGCTTTCAGGGTTTCGACCACATTGGGAAACAACGTCTTCTGGTCAGCCAGAACCTCCAGCTTGACCAAGTTATGACCATCCAGCAGTTCCCGGGCCAGCCGGCAGGTACGGATGGCCTCCTCCGCATCAAAGCAGCCGGCGGTATTGGGCAGGATGGTATAGCGCTGCGGATCAATGACATCCAGCAGGTTCGGCTCATCCGGGTTCTGGCCAATATTGGTCCGGCGCACGGCTACTGTGACGATATCCGCCCCCGAGGCCTCGATGGCCTGCCGGGTTTCCTCAAGATCCCGGTATTTGCCGGTCCCCACCAGCAGCCGGGACGGATAGGTGCGGCCGGCAATGACAAAGGGCTTATCGACAGGTAGGGCAGACATGGCGTGATTCCTCATGGTCGGAAGGGAGGGGCCGGTAGTGCCGCCGGAGACTAGCCGCCACCGATGGCATGCACGATTTCAACATGATCCCCGGCCGTCAGCAGGGTAGTTGCATGCTGGCTGCGCGGTACGATTTCCCGGTTCAGTTCGATGGCCACCCGCCGGCCGGC
This sequence comes from Pseudomonadaceae bacterium UBA5811, assembly GCA_002417905.1. Taxonomy (GTDB): domain Bacteria; phylum Pseudomonadota; class Gammaproteobacteria; order Pseudomonadales; family Pseudomonadaceae; genus Azomonas. The sequence continues at coordinate 6,124 of DIDB01000212.1, read as the reverse complement.
CAGCTCCAGCCGCTCCAGCAGGTCAGCCAGGCTCACGGACCCGGCAGGCAGCCCGTAGGGTTCACCATTCAATGTAATCTGCATGCTGGATGCCTGTCCGGCAGAAAGGGGATCCATTCTAGCGGCGAAGCGCCAGGCAACCAACCCGTTCAGGGCCGGCTGCGCCAGGCTGCAATCCCCAGACAGAGCCAGCCACCCATCAGGGCCAGCCCGCCCAGCGGTGTAATCAGCCCCGGCCGGCCCAGCCCGGATACCAGCAGATACAGGCTGCCGGAAAACAGCAGGATACCCGCGCAGAACAGCCAGGCCGCCAGGGTCAGCCAGCCACTATGCTGGTGCAGCGCCAGCACCGCCACACCCAGTAGTGCCAGGGCATGGACCTGCTGGTAATGCACAGCGGTCTGGAATGCCACACTAAACTCTGGGGTAAGCTTGCCCTGCAGTGCATGGGCTCCCAGTGCCCCAAGAACGACACCGGTAAACCCAAAAAATGCCGCCAGCAACAGAAAGGAACGCATCATTGAACACCCCGGATCACAGAAACACATCCAGCACCCTATCCGGGGCCGCCGGCATTGACCAGCGCGCCCGGACATCTGGCAGCCGGTGCTGAGCCGGTGCGAACAGGCCACTGGAAACACTGGCTGTGGCGTATCCCGCTGCAACTGGCCCTGCTCAGCCTGTTGCTGGTCCTGCCCTGGCGCTGGATCGATCCGCCCCTCACCGCGCTGATGGCCGAACGCCAGACCAGTGCCTGGCTGGAGCAGCAGCCCCTGGACATCCAGCATTCATGGCGGCCCTGGACAGAGCTGCCGGACAGCCTGAAGCTGGCTGTGCTGGCCGCCGAGGACCAGAAATTCCCGCAGCACCATGGTTTTGATACCGGGGCCATCCTGGCGGCTTTCCGCCATAACAGCGCCGGCGGTGCGCTGCGCGGGGCCAGCACCATCAGCCAGCAGGTGGCCAAAAACATGTTTTTATGGAGTGGCCGCAGCTGGCTGCGCAAAGGCCTTGAAGCCTGGTTTACCCTGTTGCTGGAAAGCTGCTGGTCCAAGCAGCGCATTCTGGAAATCTACCTGAACAGTGCTGAATGGGATCGCGGCATCTTCGGCGCCCAGGCCGCCGCCAGGCACTATTTTGGAGCAGACGCCAGTCACCTGACCCTGCAGCAGGCCAGCCTGCTGGCCGCCATCCTGCCAGATCCTGTCGGCCGGGACGCGGCCCATCCTGCCCCGCAGGTCAGTGCCCGGGCCAGCTGGATCCGCCAGCAAATCCGCCAGCTTGGCGGAGCCCGCTATCTTGACCGGCTGGACGACTAATTTTGCCTGCACCGAATAACTGCATGCTGCAATTTTCCGGTAATAGTCAGACGAAACCCTGCATCAAATCAAAACGCCTCTCAGTCATTTATTTGATGCTATAAAACTGCATGAACGTTTGGCTGTACCTGGTAGGACATGAAAAAAACACACGCAAAGCTGTTATGCCTGTGTCTGGTTTACTGCCTGGCGGCCTGGTTCTGGATCTTTCTCAGCGACCAGCTGCTGGCTGGCTGGTCAGAAAGCGTAGCGGATGTCAGTGAGCTCCAGACCCTCAAGGGCTTCGGATTCGTCGCAGTAACCGCCCTGCTGATCTATCTGGCCGGACTGTATTTTATCCGGCAGTTCCGGCAGCAACGCCGGGCCCAACGCCAGCAGGAAGACTATCTGCGTACTGCTGCCGCCGTTTTTGAGTCAACCCAGGAAGGGGTGGTCGTTACCGGGCCCGACTGCAGGATTACCCATATCAATTCGGCCCTCAGCCGGATTACCGGCTATAGCCCCACTGAGGTGATCGGCCAGACACCGGCCCTGTTTGCCTCAGGCCTGCATGACCAGGCCTTTTACCAGGAGATGTGGCAGACCCTGACACAGCACCGGATCTGGAGTGGCGAAATCTGGAACCGCCGCAAGAGTGGTGAGCTGTATCCCCAGTGGCAGACCATCCGGGCCGTCTACAACGATGATGAGCAGCTGGCCCATTATGTAGGCGTCTTTTCAGACATTACCCTGCTCAAACGCTCCCGGGATGATCTGGCTTACCTGTCCCACTATGACCAGTTGCTGGACCTGCCTAACCGGCTGCTGTTTCTGGAGCTGGCCCGCAAGCAGCTGGAGCAGGCCTGCCCGGCACCCGGTACCGGCCGGACTGAGGCCGGCGGAGCCCTGCTGCTGATTGATGTGGACCACTTCAAGAACATCAACGAAAGTCTCGGCCACAATACGGGCGATGCCCTGCTGAAAGAGTTTGCCACCCGGCTGCGCCGCCATCAGCAGAGCGGTATCACCCTGGCCCGGATGGGTGGCGACGAGCTGGCCCTGCTCTGTTAGCATTGTCCGGCGGGCCGGGCGGCTACCCTGGCCATGCAGGTTCTGGAAGACCTGCAAACGGTGTTTGTGGTGGACGGTCATGAGCTTTTTGTCAGTGCCAGCATCGGCATCGCCCTGTATCCCGGTGACGCGGAAACAGTCGAGCAGCTGTTGCGCAATGCGGATTCGGCGCTGTTCAAGGCCAAGGCCAATGGCCGGGCCACCTATGCTTTCTATAGCCAGGAGCTGACCAGCCAGGCCTGTGAACGGGTCCAGCTGGCGGTTTCCCTGCGCCAGGCGCTGGAACAGCAGCAGCTGGTGCCGTTCTACCAGCCCATCCATGAGCTGCGCAGCGGCCGGATTACCGGCTTTGAGGCGCTGGCCCGCTGGAATCACCCTGAACAGGGGCTGATTCCGCCAGCCCGTTTTATCCCCATTGCCGAAGAAAGCGGGCTGATCGCAGCCATCGACCGGCAGATCATGGAGCAGGCCTGCCTGCAGATGCGCCGCTGGCTGGATGAAGGGCGAAACCTGGACTATATCTCGGTCAATATCTCCAGCCGGCTGTTCCACAAGGTGGAGCTGGATACCCAGGTGGCCGAAACTCTGGCAACCACCCGACTGTCTGCAGAGCATCTGCTGCTGGAAATCACCGAAAGCGCCGTCATGGAAGATGCCGACGGCGCCATGCGCCAGCTGGAGCGCCTGCGCCGGCTGGGCGTGCGGCTGGCCATCGACGATTTTGGAACGGGCTACTCTTCACTGCAGCGCCTGAAGCGGATGAAGGTACACAAGCTCAAGCTGGACCAGGGGTTTGTCCGGGGTCTGCCGGATGACCGGGATGATGCCGCCATCACCCGCTCAGTCATTTCTCTGGCCCATAACCTGGGGCTGCGGGTGGTCGCCGAAGGCATTGAAAACAGCCAGCAGGCTGCCTTCCTGCTGCAGCATCACTGTGACCTGGGTCAGGGCTACGGTTTCGGCCGCCCGGCCCCGGCCGGGGAAATCTGCTGGCAGAACGAACCCGCCATGCAGTACGGCCAGGAGCCGCCGGATCAGCCGCTCTACCCGGCCGGCTTCTCCGGCGAGGGTCTGCTGGAGCAGGCCATAAACAGCCTCTGAAAGCCTGTGGCTCCAATAAAAAACCCGGCAGCAGGCCGGGTTTTCCTGACAACGCCCCCAGATTCAGGCCTGAATGACACCTTTCAGCCGGTTCAGGGCATTTTTTTCCAGCTGGCGGATACGCTCGGCCGATACATTGTATTTGGCAGCCAGCTCGTGCAGGGTGGCCTTGTGCTCGGCCAGCCAGCGCTGCTGCAGGATATCCCGGCTGCGCTCGTCCAGCCCCTCCAGCGCCTCATGCAGGCTGTGGCTGGAGCTGTCAGACCAGTCTGCCTCTTCCAGCTGGCGGGCCGGGTCATAGCGGTTATCTTCCAGATAATGTGCCGGAGACTGCCAGGCGCTGTCGTCATCCGCATCGGCGGCCGGATCAAAGGCCATGTCCAGCCCGGCCAGCCGGCTTTCCATTTCCCGGACTTCTTTGGGGTCTACCCCCAAAGTCTCAGCCACCGAGGAAACCTCCTCGTTATTCAGCCATGCCAGGCGTTTTTTCTGGCTGCGCAGGTTGAAGAACAGCTTGCGCTGGGATTTGGTGGTCGCCACCTTGACAATCCGCCAGTTGCGCAGGATGAACTCATGAATCTCGGCCCGGATCCAGTGCACGGCAAAAGACACCAGCCGCACCCCCATTTCCGGGTTAAAGCGCTTGACGGCCTTCATCAGCCCCACATTGCCTTCCTGGATCAGATCCGCCTGGGCCAGGCCATATCCCGAATAGCTGCGGGCGATATGCACCACAAAGCGCAGGTGGGCCAGCACCAGCTGCCGGGCCGCATCCAGATCCTGATGGTAGAACAGCCGGTCAGCCAGTCCGCGCTCCTGCTCGGCAGACAGCAGCGGCAGACTGTTGACTGTCTGGATGTAGGCCTCCAGGTTGGCGCCCGGGACCAGGGTCTGAACAGGTTGCAGAGACGTTGTCATACGGTTCCTCCAGGATGTAGATGCCTGAGTGCTTTCCTTCTGCACTACACCCGTTTTGATATCAGACGTTACACAAAGTTCCGGAAAATCAGTTAGACTGCAGGGTTTGAAATTCCACTTCAGCTAACGCGGGGCCAGCTCTCGCAGGTGACGGGCCACCGCCAGCCAGGCACCGATATAGCCTAGTAGAATAGCGCCAGCCAGCAAGGAAAAACCATCCTCCAGCGGCACCCCGGCCAGCCGGAACGGACTGTCATAAAGGCCGGATAACCGCACCACCGCCTCATTCAGCCAGTCCAGCCCGCAGGCCAGGATCAGCCAGGCCAGCAGCCCGGCCCCGATACCATACAGGGTGCCCATATACAGGAAAGGCCGGCGCACATAACTGTCCGTGCCCCCCACCAGCTTGACCACTTCGATTTCTGTCCGGCGGTTTTCGATATGCAGGCGGATGGTGTTGCCTACCACCAGCAGCAGGGTAGCGATCAGCAGCACCGACAGGCCAAACACAAAACGGTCACCCAGCTGCAGGATGGCCAGCAGCCGCTCGACCCAGCCCATATCCAGCTGGACCAGATCCACCCCCGGCAGGCTGGCCAGCCGGGCCTGCAGGGCCTCCAGCCGGCTGCGCTCCACCCCGGCCGGAGTCACCCGCACCGCACCGGGCAGCGGATTATCCGGCAGCTCGCGCAGGGCCTCACCCAGCCCGGACAGCTGCTCAAACTCCTCAAGCGCCTGCTCCCGGCTGATCCACTCCGCCTCGGCAACCTCCGGCAGGGCCGCAATCTGGTCACGCAGGGCATGGCCTGTAGCCGCGTCCACATCCATTTTCAGAAAAACAGAAATCTGCGCAGCCCGCTGCCAGGAGCCGCCCAGCCGCTCCACATTATCCAGCAGCAGGGCCAGCCCCATGGGCAGGCTCAGGGCCACCGCCATGACCAGACAGGTAAACAGGCTGCCCAGCGGCTGATGGGCCAGCCGCCACAGGCTGTCTGCCAGACTGGCCCGGTGACTTTCCAGCCAGGCATGGAACACGCTGGCCAGCGTCGGCTCATGGTCAGCCACGGGCCGGGCCACTGCACCGGCCCGTTCAGCGGGCCGGTGATCCGGATTGCGTGTTGCACTCATGCGCCGGCTCTCCCGTCACCAATCAGCCGGCCACGCTGCAGGGTCAGCATGCGATGACGCATCCGGGCAATCAGCGCCAGATCGTGGCTGGCAATCAGCACCGTGGTTCCCAGCCGGTTGATATCTTCAAACACACCCATGATTTCTGCTGCCAGCCGTGGATCCAGGTTACCGGTAGGCTCATCGGCCAGCAACAGGGCAGGCCGGTGGACGACAGCCCGGGCAATGCCTACCCGCTGCTGCTGCCCGGTGGAGAGGTCTGCCGGATACTGCTGTTCCCGGCCCTGCAGGCTGACCCGCTCCAGGGCATTCAGCACCCGCCGGGTGGTTTCCTCCCGGGGCAGCCCCAGAATCTGCAGGGGCAAGGCCACATTGTCAAAAACCGTACGGTCAGACAGCAGCTGGTGATTCTGGAACACCACGCCGATCTGGCGGCGCAAAAAGGGAATCTGCGCGCCAGACAGCCGGGACAGGTCCTGGCCTGCCAGCAACAGGCTGCCACTGGAGGGCCGCTCCATGGCCAGCAGCCGGCGCAGCAGGGTACTTTTGCCGGCCCCGGCGTGGCCGGTAATAAAACGAAATTCACCACGGGCCGCCTCGGACGCCCG
>DIDB01000089.1 GCA_002417905.1 Pseudomonadaceae bacterium UBA5811 | reverse complement strand
CCAGCGCCCTGGCCCGGTCGGCAAAGGCGGGTGAGTCATCAAAGCGTTTCTTGGCCGCCCGGTAGAACTGTTCGAGATCTGCCAGCTCGCTCTCTGCCGAGGCCGGGTTTTCCTCCAGATGGGCCAGCAGCATGCCAAACTGGGTGCCCCAGTCACCCACGTGGTTCTGGCGGATCACCCGGTCACCCAGAAACTCCAGGACCCGGGCTACGGCATCCCCGATGATGGTGGAGCGCAGGTGGCCGACATGCATCTCTTTGGCCAGATTGGGAGAGGAAAGATCCACCACGACGGTTTCGGCCGGGCGGCTCAGGCGGACGCCCAGCCGGTGATCTGCCAGTGCCTCTTCCAGGCGGACGGCCAGGGCAGTGGTGTTCTGGAAAAAATTCAGAAAGCCGGGCCCGGCAATTTCCACCCGGCTGACCGCCGGGTCAGCCGGCAGGGCGGCCAGCAGTTGTTCGGCCAGTTCACGGGGCTTGCGGCCAGCCGGTTTGGCCAGCATCAGGGCGATGTTGCTGGCGAAATCACCATGGGTTTTGTCCCTGGTATTTTCTACCTGGATGGCCAGAGTCAGGCCGACAGGCAGAATGCCCTGCCCGGTCAGCCGGGTCAGGGCGTGCTGGATCAGCTGGCGGATGGTGTCTTTCATGCTCGGGCCGTGGAGGTGTCGGAAGCCGGGCATTATCCGTGGCATTGGGAGCCGGCTTCAAGCGCCGTTGCACGGGCTCTCTTCAATAAAGGTCCTGGGGATCCACATCCAGTGACCAGCGGACCCGGCGGCCACTGGCCAGCCCTTCCACCTGTGGCAGCCACTGTTCCAGCAGCCGGTGCAGCGGGGCGCGCTGGCTGGACTGCAGTAGCAGCTGGGCCCGGTAAAACCCGGCCCGGCGTTCCATGGGCGCTGGCACTGGCCCCAGCAGCTCGACGGGATTGTCTGTCCTTTGCAGGGGTTCGGCCAGCTGGCAGGCTTCATCCAGAAACTGTTCGGCCTGCCCTGCCTGCCGGGCCTCGGCCCGCAGCAGGGCCAGGTGGCTGAAGGGCGGCAGCAGGGCTGCCCGGCGCTCGGCCAGTGCCTGTCCGGCGAAGGCCAGATAACCCTCGCGGGTCAGCTGCACCAGCAGCGGATGTTCCGCGCAATGGGTCTGGATGATGACCTTGCCCGGATGGTTCGCCCGTCCGGCCCGCCCGGCCACCTGGATGATCTGCTGGGCCATGCGTTCGCTGGCCCGGAAATCGGTGGCGTACAGCCCGCCATCAGCATCCAGGATGCAGACCAGGGTGACATTGGGGAAGTGGTGCCCCTTGGCCAGCATCTGGGTGCCGACCAGCAGGCAGGGATCGCCCCGGTGGACTGGCTCCAGCAGCCGCTCCAGGGCCCCCTTGCGGGTGGTGTTGTCCCGGTCGATGCGCAGGACCGGATAGTCCGGAAATAGCCGGACCAGCCGCTCTTCGGCCCGCTCGGTTCCGGCACCCAGGGGGCGCAGGTCCACTTTCCGGCATTCCGGGCACTGGAGTGGCACCGGCTGGCGGTGGCCGCAGTGGTGGCAATGCAGCTGCTGGTGCCGCTGGTGCAGGGTCATCCGCGCATCACAGTGCGGGCACTGGCTGGTCCAGCCGCAGTCATGGCAGAGCAGTACCGGGGCAAAGCCGCGCCGGTTGAGGAAGACCAGTACCTGATGGCCGGCAGCCAGGGTCTGGCCAATGGCCTGCTGCAGTGGCCGGGACAGTCCGGCGTCCAGTGGCCGGCTTTTGATGTCAAGGCAGTGCAGCTCTGGCGGCCGGGCATGGCCGGCCCGCTGCTCCAGCCGCAGCAGGCTGTAGCGGCCCTGCCAGGCATTGTGCAGGCTTTCCAGTGAGGGAGTGGCTGAGCCCAGCAGTACGGGAATGCCTTCACGGCGGGCCCGGACCACCGCCAGATCCCGGGCCTGGTAGCGCAGGCCTTCCTGCTGCTTGTAGGAGGTGTCGTGCTCCTCGTCGACGATGATCAGCCCCAGGTTATGGAACGGCGTAAACAGGGCCGAGCGGGTGCCAATCACAATATCGGTTTCACCATCCCGGGCGGCCAGCCAGCTGTTCAGCCGTTCCCGGTCGGTCAGGGCCGAGTGCAGCAGGCTGATCCGGGCATTGAAGCGGGCCTCGAAACGGCCCAGCGTCTGCGGACTGAGGTTGATTTCCGGAATCAGCACCAGCACCTGGTGGCCACTGCGCAGCAGTTTATGGATCAGTTGCAGGTAAATTTCCGTCTTGCCGCTGCCGGTTACACCGGCCAGCAGAAAGGGATGAAAGCCCTGGCAGCCGGCCTCAAGGGCATTCATGGCCGCCTGCTGTTCGCTGTTTAACGGCAGTTCGGCCTCGCGCAGCCAGTGGCCGGTTTCCCGGGCCGGGCTGGGGTTGTGGTGCGCCATGCTGACCGCCCGGACCAGCTGTTTTTCCTGCAGCCGCTCCAGCACGCTGCGCGGAATGTCCAGGCTGCCCAGCAGTTCGTGGGCCAGTCCATGGGGGTGCTGGGCGAGAATCTCCAGCGCCCGGCGCTGCCGGGCCGCCCGGGCCAGCCGGGGATCATCGTGGTGAACCTCCGGGCACAGTTGCCAGAACAGCCGCTGCTGGTGGCAGGCCGGATGGCCCTGGCGCAGCAGTACCGGCAGGGCCACGTTCAGGGTATCGCCCAGACTGTGCTGGTAGTAGCGGGCGATCCAGCAGCAGAATTCGAACAGTGCCGGGGGTAGCAGGGGCTCAGGGTCCAGCAGTTCCAGGCTGGTGCGCAGCCGGTCATCGGGCAGGTCGCTGTGTCCGGCCTGTTCGATCAGGATGCCCACCAGCTGGCGCCGGCCAAATGGCACCCGGATCCGGCTGCCGGGGGCTAGCCCGGGTGGAATATCCGGCCCGGCCCGGTAGTCGAACAGGCGGCGCAGGGGCGAGGGCAGGGCCAGACGCAGGATGTTGGCAGGGGACACGGGCTCACTCCGCAGGAATCCGTGGCGATAGTACGGCAACCCCGCGCCGCTGGTCTGCCCCACCGGTGGCAGCTTGCATCACCAGGGGGCTCTGGTATAGTCGCGCGTTTCCGCGTGCGGTACCTGGCATGGGGCCGGGCAGCGGCACGCCACTCCCAGAGGAGGCTTTCATGAAAGCCGGCATCCATCCTGAGTATCAGGACATCGAGGTTACCTGCAGCTGCGGTAACGTGATCAAGACCCGCTCCACGCTGGGCAAGAATTTCAGCATTGACGTGTGCTCGGCCTGCCACCCGTTCTACACTGGCAAGCAGAAAGTGCTGGATACGGGCGGCCGGATCGACCGCTTCAAGCAGCGGTTCGGGGTATTCGGCGGCGCGAAATAAGGCTCTGCCGTTCCGGAAAAAGCGCCCCTTGCGGGCGCTTTTTTGTTGCCTGTTATCCGGGGAGGGCCGGCTGGATAATTTTTGTAGTGCATATTTTCTTATACTACATATTTTCGTATGCTCGGCTGCGTGTCCTGACTAGAACAAAGCGAACATGGCCATGACAGATCTCAAAACCGCTGCACTGACCTATCACGCTGAACCCCGCCCGGGCAAGTTGAGTGTCGGGCTGAGCAAGCCCGCCAGCTCCGCCCGCGAGCTGTCCCTGGCCTGGTGCCCGGGGGTGGCCGAGCCGGTGCGGGAGATTGCCCGTGATCCGCAGCAGGTGTTCCGCTATACCGGCAAGGGCAATCTGGTGGCGGTGATTTCTGACGGGTCAGCCATCCTCGGGCTGGGCAATCTGGGGCCACTGGCCTCCAAGCCGGTGATGGAGGGCAAGGGTGTGCTGTTCAAGCGCTTTGCCGGTATTGATGTCTATGACATCGAGATTGATGCGGAAAGCCCGCAGGCCTTTATTGATACGGTACGGCGGATTGCGGTCACCTTTGGCGCGATCAACCTGGAGGATATCAAGGCCCCTGAATGCTTCGAGATTGAGCGGGTACTGGCCAGCCAGTGCGGTATCCCGGTGTTCCACGATGACCAGCATGGTGCGGCCATCGTGACGGCGGCCGGGCTGCTGAATGCGCTGGAGCTGGCAGGCAAGGCTCTGGAGACGGTCCGGATTGTCTGCCTGGGCGCCGGAGCGGCCGCCATTTCCTGCATGCGGCTGGTAGCAGCCCTGGGGGCCAGGCCGGAGAATATCCTGATGCTGGACCGCAAGGGGGTGATTCACAGCGGTCGGGCCGACCTGAACCCGTACAAGGCGATGTTTGCCCATGAAACGGAGTGCCGGACCCTGTCGGAGGCCATGGAAGGGGCCGATGTTTTTATCGGCCTGTCAGATGGCAACCTGCTGGGCGCGGAAGCCCTGCGGCGCATGGCGCCCCGGCCGATTGTTTTTGCCTGCTCCAACCCGGATCCGGAAATCAGCCCGGAACTGGCCCATGCCACCCGGGATGATCTGATCCTGGCTACAGGCCGGGCCGATTATCCAAACCAGATCAATAACGTACTGGCCTCACCCTTTGTATTCCGGGGAGCGCTGGATGTCCGGGCTACCCGGATCAACGAGGAAATGAAGATTGCAGCCTGCCGGGCCCTGTGCGAACTGGCCCGCCAGCCGCTGCCCGAAGAGGCGGGCGCCGGGGCAGCGGTGTTTGGCCGGGACTATATCCTGCCCCGGCTGACCGATCCCCGTCTGATTGGTGTGGTTTCCGCTGCGGTGGCCCGGGCTGCCATTGACAGCGGGGTGGCAACCCAGCCCTGGCCTGCCCACTATCCGCTGGGATCGCTGGCTGACATTTTCAGCCAGCCCTGATGCCAGACGGGGCCTACCTGCAGATGGCCGGGCCCGCTCAGAACAGGTCCATGGGGGCTATGGCCCCGGCCCCGCCTGCGGGCGAGGCCCTGCTGCCGGAGGCCGCCGGGTCGTCATAGCCCGGTTCGTCCACAGCGGGTGGCGTATTTTCGTTCCGGAACAGCTCGAAAACCGCTCCGGGCGTGCCTGGCGCCGTAGCCCGGCCGCTGGCCGGATCAATCCGCAGGCTGATCAGGCCAGCCGGCTCGGGCAGGGTGTGCTCGGGCAAGTCTTTCAGGGCGCCACCCATATAGTCCATCCAGATGGGCAGGGCCACGCTGGAGCCGTATTCGTGGCGGCCCAGACTTTGCGGCTGGTCAAAGCCGGTCCAGACCGTGGTCAGCAGGTCAGCGTTATAGCCGGAGAACCAGCTGTCGAAGGCCTCATTGGTGGTGCCGGTCTTGCCGGCCAGGTCATTGCGGCCCAGCGCCATGGCCTTGCGGCCGGTGCCACGCCGGATGACGTCCTGCAGCATGCTGTTCAGGATATAGACCGTGCGCCCGTCAACCGTGCGTTCGGCGCTGGCTGGCGCAGCGCCTTGGGCAGCGGCCGCTTCCAGGGGATACAGACCCGGCGGGGTGCTGGCCGGAGTTTCGGCCAGTGCGTCTGGAACACGGGCCGGATTGGCCTGGAACAGGGTCTGTCCCTCCCGGTCTTCGATGCGCTCCAGCAGGTAGGGGTGCAGCCGGTAACCGCCGCTGGCAAAAACGACCCAGCCCCGGGCAATTTCCAGGGGAGAGAAGGCGGCCGTACCAAGCGCCATGGACAGGTTGCGGGGCAGGTCCTGGCGGTCAAAGCCAAAGCGGCCTGAAATGTAGTCGATAGCATAGCCCATGCCGATGCTCTGCAGCAGGCGGATGGACACCAGGTTGCGCGAGCGGTACAGGGCTTCGCGTAGCGGAATCGGGCCGAGAAAGGTGTTGTTGTCGTTCTGGGGGCGCCAGATCTTGTTGCTGCCCGGGTCGTAGTATTCGAACGGTGCGTCATTGACCAGGCTGGAGGCGGTGAAACCGGCATCCAGTGCCGCACTGTAAATAAAAGGTTTGAAGCTGGAGCCGGGCTGGCGTTTGGCCTGGGTGGCCCGGTTATAGTTGCTCTGCTCGAAGGAAAAGCCGCCGACCAGTGCCTCGATGGCACCGGTCTGTGGTGACAGGGACACCAGGGCGGCCTGGACCGCCGGAACCTGGCTGAACAGGGCCTGGCCGTCCACCAGCCGGATGCGGATCACATCACCGGCTACTGCCACATCAGCGGGCCGGCGGGGCTGCGGGCCGGTGGCATTGGTGGTAATAAAGCGCCGGGCCCACTTCATGCTGTCCCAGGGCACGGTATATTCACTGCCGTCCCGGGTGACGACCTGGAGGCTGTCTGCTCCAGCCCGGATGACCAGGGCCGGCACCAGGCCGGACAGGGGCCGGTAACGGGCCAGGGCTTGCAGGGCTTCCTGGCGGGGCAGCCCGGCCAGCCGGCCTTCCNNACCATTTCGGCCACATAGGGTGCTTCCAGCTCCGGCCGGGCCACATGGTAGCGGGCCTCTGCCGGCTCGGCCAGCGCCTCGCGGTAGCGGACTTCATCCAGCAGGCCCAGACTGTGCATCCGGCCCAGGATCCAGTCGCGGCGCTCCTTGCTGCGCTTCGGGTTGCTCAGCGGATTGAAGGTGGAGGGGGCCTTGGGCAGACCAGCAATCATGGCCATCTGGGCAATGCTCAGTTCGCCGATGGATTTGCCGTAATAAACCTGGGCAGCAGCCTCAATGCCATAGGCCCGGTTGCCCAGGTAGATCTTGTTGACGTACAGCTCCAGGATCTCGTCCTTGCTGAGTTTGCGTTCGATCTGCAGCGCCAGGAAAATTTCGTTGAGTTTGCGCGAGAAACTGCGCTCATTGGTCAGGAAGTAGTTTTTGGCCACCTGCATGGTGATGGTACTGCCGCCGGTCTGGATATGGCCGGTCTGGAGCAGCTGGGTGGCTGCCCGGATCAGGCTGGACGGGTCAACGCCATGGTGGTTGGCAAAATCATCGTCCTCAGCGGCCAGCAGGGCATTGATAAAATCCTTTGGAATCTGGCTGAAGCGCACGGGCGAGCGGCGCATTTCGCCATACTCGGCAATCAGCTTGCCATCTTGGCTGTAGATGCGCAGCGGCATCTGCAGCTGGATGTTGCGCAGGGCTTCGACCGAAGGCTGGCTGGGGCTCAGGTAGAGGTAGGTCCCTGCCGCACCGGCCAGTACGATGGAGATGGCTGCCACAAAGGACCACAGGATGAACTTCAGGACTGGCATCGGTGCTATGCGGTTCCGGTAGGGCGTAAAAGGATGAGGGCTTGGCAAGGCATAAAGCAAAAACTGGTCACATTATAAGCTTTTTTGCGGCGGTAACGGTTCAGACCCGTACATGGGCTGGTATCTTGTCGGCCGCACGCAGCGGCCGGAATTGTCAGACCAGATGGAGTGGATCAGGGGTGTGGGGTCTTTTGGGCAGGAAAGCCAGGCCAGTCCTGGGCATTGATATCAGCTCAACCTCGGTAAAGCTGCTGGAGCTCAGCCGGGCTGGCGAGCGTTACCGGGTGGAAAGCTGGGCCATCGAGCCTTTGCCGCCCGGAGCCGTGGTGGAGCGCAATATCGTCCGGCTGGAGGTAGTGGGCGAAGTGCTGGGCCGGGTGCTGGAGCACTCCGGGACTTCGCTGCGTGAGGCAGCCGTGGCGGTGGCCGGCTCGGCTGTCATTACCAAAACCATCGAGATGGATGCGGACCTGACGGAAGATGAGCTGGAGAGCCAGCTGCAGCTGGAGGCTGACCTGTATATCCCCTATCCGTTGGAGGATGTGGCGCTGGACTTTGAGGTACAGGGCCCGGCGCCGCGTACCCCGGGCAAGGTTGAGGTGCTGCTGGCCGCCTGTCGCAAGGAAAATGTGGAGATGCGGGAGGCTGCCCTGTCCCTGGCCGGGCTGACGGCCCGGATTGTCGAAGTGGAAGCCCATGCGCTGGAGCGGGCCTGTGGCCTGCTGTACCCGCAGCTGGAAGGCCGGCCGGAGGCGCTGGTGGTGGCGGTGGTGGATATCGGGGCCACCATGACTACGCTGAGTGTCCTGCGTGATGGCCGGACCTTGTACAGCCGGGAGCAGCTGTTTGGGGGCCAGCAGCTGACCGAGGAGATCCAGCGCCGTTACGGGCTGTCCTGGGAAGAGGCCAGTCTGGCCAAACAGAAAGGTGGTCTGCCGGTGGAGTATGCCACAGAGGTGCTGGCTCCCTTCAGGGAGGCGGTGGCCCAGCAGGTCTCCCGCTCCCTGCAGTTCTTTTTTGCCTCCGGCCAGTTCAATGATGTGGACTGCATCATTCTGGCCGGCGGGACGGCATCCATTGCCGGGCTGGACCGGCTGGTCCAGCAGCGTACCGGCACAAAAACCCTGATGGCCAGTCCCTTCCATGACATGCTGCTGGGCAGCCGGGTCAGTCCGGCACCGCTGGCCAGTGACGCACCGGCATTGATGATTGCCTGCGGGCTGGCCCTGAGGAGCTTTGACTGATGCCAAGGATCAACCTGCTGCCCTGGCGGGAGCAGCGCCGGGAAGAGCAGCAGCGCCAGTTTTTGCTGCTGCTGGGGCTGGTTACGCTGCTGGCACTGGGGCTGCTGTTTCTGGCTGATGTGGTGCTGGGCCAGGCCATTGACCGGCAGGAGGCGCGCAATGCTTTTATCCGCCGGGAAGTGACTGCCCTGGATCAGCGCATCCATGAAATCAACGAGCTCAAGAGCCGGCGCCAGCAACTGCTGGACCGGATGAAAACCATCCAGAGCCTGCAGGGCAACCGGCCGGTGATTTCCCATGTTTTTGACCAGCTGGTACGGACCCTGCCGGAGGGAGTGTATTTCACCTCGCTGAAAATGACCGGTAACCAGCTGGCGGTCAGCGGGCTGGCCGAGTCCAATAACCGGGTGTCCAGCCTGATGCGCCATATGGATGCTTCGGACTGGCTGGAGGCGCCCAACCTGACGGAAGTCAAGGCTGCCGCCGAGGGGGGCAGCCAGTTCCAGCTGGGCGTGACCCAGACCCGGCCGGTTACCACTCCGGCCAGCGGGGAGAGCCGGCCATGAAGCTGGACCGGGAGGCCATGGCCGGCTGGCTGGAGGCACTGCGCAATGTCGAGCTGTCCGAACTGGATGTCAATGACCTGGGCAGCTGGCCGGCCCCGGTCAAGGTCCTATGTGGCCTGCTGCTGTTCGGTCTGGTGCTGTTTCTCGGTTACAGCCTGGCCCTGCAGCCCATGCCGGAAACGCCGGAGCAGAAAACCATGGAGGAGGAGACACCCCGCCAGCAGGTTTCCCGCAAGGCCTTCCAGGCGTCCAGCCTGGCGCCCCACCGGTACCAGATGGGCGACATCGATACCTCCTTTGC
>DIDB01000185.1:1313-19729 GCA_002417905.1 Pseudomonadaceae bacterium UBA5811 | reverse complement strand
AGGATCTGGCAGCGGTGATTGATGAGGTGGATGTGGTTATCGATTTTATCCACCCCAGTGTCACCCTGCATAACCTGGAAATTTGTCGCCGGGCGGGCAAGGCCATGGTAATCGGTACCACCGGTTTTTCTGCTGAAGAAAAACAGCAGCTGGTTGCGGCGGCGCAGGAAATTCCCGTGGTGTTTGCTGCCAACTTCAGTGTGGGAGTTAACCTGTGCCTGAAGCTGCTGGATGTGGCGGCCAGGGTTATGGGCGATGAGGCTGATATTGAAATCATTGAGGCCCATCACCGGCACAAGGTGGATGCTCCTTCAGGAACGGCCCTGCGGATGGGCGAGGTTGTGGCCAGAGTGCTGGACCGTGACCTGCAGAAGGTTGCCGTTTATGGCCGCGAGGGGCAGACCGGAGCCCGGAGCCGGGAGACGATCGGCTTTGCCACGGTACGGGCCGGCGATATCGTTGGCGAGCATACCGTGCTGTTTGCCACTGAGGGCGAGCGGGTCGAGATTACCCACAAAGCTTCCAGCCGGATGACTTTTGCCCGGGGAGCGGTCCGTTCCGCCCTGTGGCTGCAGGAGCGGCCGGCCGGTCTGTATGACATGCAGGATGTGCTGGAGCTGCGCTGAGCTACCGTGGGCAGGCATTTTTCTGTACAATGCCCGCTTTAGTGTACACGCTAAAACTTTACGCAGATGACGCCTTCAGACCAAAAAAGCGGGATGACTCTTAACACGTCATCCCGCTTTTTTACACTCTGCGTCCGGTGCCGCCTTTTCTAAGCTATGGGAGGTCTCTTGATCAAGCCAGCCATTCTCGCCCTTGCCGATGGGAGTCTGTTTCGCGGTGAATCCATCGGCGCTGATGGTCATGCCATCGGTGAGGTGGTGTTCAACACCGCCATGACCGGCTATCAGGAAATTCTGACCGATCCTTCCTACGCCCGCCAGATGGTCACGCTGACCTATCCGCATATTGGTAATACGGGGACTACCCCGGAAGATGCCGAGTCTGCCCGGGTCTGGGCCGCCGGGCTGATTATCCGTGACCTGCCGCTGCAGGCCAGCAACTGGCGTGACCGGCAGTCGCTGGATGAATACCTGTGCGAGTCCGGTACTGTGGCAATTGCCGGAATTGATACCCGCCTGCTGACCCGGATCCTGCGTGAAAAAGGCGCCCAGAATGGCTGCATTCTGGCAGGTGCAGAGGCCAGTGAGGTGAAGGCACTGGGGCTGGCCAGAAGTTTTCCGGGCCTGAAAGGCATGGATCTGGCGAAAGAGGTCACCACGCAGACGGCCTATGAGTGGCGCAGCAGTGTCTGGACTCTCGCGGGTGACTGTCATCCGGTCCTGCCAGCCAGCCAGCTGCCCTATCATGTTGTGGTTTACGATTTTGGCGTCAAGTGGAATATCCTGCGGATGCTGGTGGCCCGGGGCTGCCGTCTGACGGTGGTGCCGGCCCGGACACCGGCCAGCGAGGTACTGGTCCTGCAGCCGGACGGTGTGATGCTGTCCAATGGTCCCGGGGATCCCGAGCCCTGTGATTACGCCATCCAGGCTATCCGCGAGCTTTTGCAGACGGAGACCCCCGTATTTGGTATCTGTCTGGGCCACCAGTTGCTGGCGCTGGCCTCCGGGGCCAGGACCATGAAAATGGGGCATGGCCACCACGGGGCCAACCATCCGGTGCAGGACCTGAAAAGCGGACAGGTAATGATTACCAGCCAGAACCATGGTTTTGCCGTGGATGAGGGATCGCTGCCGGACTGCCTGCGGCCAACCCACAAATCCCTGTTTGATGGCACGCTGCAGGGCATTGAGCGCACCGACCGGGTGGCATTCAGCTTCCAGGGCCATCCGGAGGCCAGCCCGGGCCCCCATGATGTATCGCCGCTTTTTGACCGATTTATCGCTGCCATGGCTGCCCGTCACTGAGCCTGTCACACCCGGATTTCGAGAAAGATCATGCCAAAACGTACAGACATCAAAAGCATTCTTATCCTGGGGGCAGGGCCCATTGTCATTGGTCAGGCCTGCGAGTTTGACTATTCAGGTGCCCAGGCCTGCAAGGCCCTGCGGGAAGAGGGCTTCCGGGTTATTCTGGTGAACTCCAACCCGGCCACCATCATGACCGATCCAGCCATGGCGGATGCCACTTACATTGAGCCGATCAAGTGGCAGACGGTGGCCCGGATCATCGAGCTTGAGCGGCCGGATGCCCTGCTGCCAACCATGGGCGGGCAGACGGCGCTGAACTGTGCCCTGGATCTGGAGCGCAATGGCGTACTGGAAGCCTTTGGGGTCGAAATGATTGGTGCCAATGCGGACACCATTGACAAGGCGGAGGATCGCTCCCGTTTTGACCGGGCCATGCGGGACATCGGCCTGGAGTGCCCGCGCTCGGGTATTGCCCACTCGATGGATGAGGCTTATGGCGTACTGGACCAGGTGGGTTTTCCATGCATTATCCGGCCATCTTTCACTATGGGCGGCACGGGGGGCGGCATTGCCTATAACCGTGAAGAGTTTGAGGAAATCTGTAACCGGGTCCTTGACCTGTCACCGACCCGGGAACTGCTGATTGATGAGTCACTGATCGGTTGGAAAGAGTATGAGATGGAGGTTGTCCGCGACAAAAAGGACAACTGCATCATTGTCTGCTCCATTGAAAATTTCGATCCCATGGGGGTTCATACCGGGGATTCGATTACGGTGGCCCCGGCCCAGACCCTGACCGACAAGGAATACCAGATCATGCGGAACGCCTCGCTGGCGGTGCTGCGTGAAATCGGGGTGGAAACCGGTGGCTCCAATGTGCAGTTTGGCATCAGTCCGGACAATGGGCGGATGGTGGTCATCGAGATGAACCCGCGGGTTTCGCGTTCTTCGGCACTGGCCTCCAAGGCTACCGGCTTCCCGATTGCCAAGATCGCTGCCAAGCTGGCCGTGGGTTATACCTTGGATGAGCTGTCCAACGATATTACCGGTGGCCGTACGCCAGCCTCTTTTGAGCCAGCGATTGACTATGTAGTGACCAAGGTGCCCCGTTTTGCCTTTGAGAAATTTCCCAAGGCAGATGCCCGGCTGACCACCCAGATGAAATCCGTGGGTGAGGTCATGGCGATTGGCCGTACTTTCCAGGAGTCGGTGCAGAAAGCCCTGCGTGGTCTTGAGGTGGGGGCCAGCGGCTTTGATCCGAAGCTGAACCTGGAGGATGCCGAGGCGGAGAGCCGGCTCAAGCGCGAACTGACCGTTCCGGGGCCAGAGCGCATCTGGTATGTAGCGGATGCGTTCCGGGCGGGCAAGACGCTGGACGATATTTTTGGCATGACTTGCATTGATCCCTGGTTTTTACGGCAGATCGAGGATCTGGTGCAGGAGGAGGAGCGGGTCAGGACCCTGGGGCTGTCAGCCATTGATGCCGGGCTGATGCACCGCCTGAAGCGCAAGGGCTTTTCCGATGCCAGACTGGCCCAGCTGCTGGGGGTGACCGAGAAAAACCTGCGCAGCCACCGTTACAAGCTGAAAGTGTTGCCGGTCTACAAGCGGGTGGATACCTGTGCCGCCGAGTTTGCCACGGACACGGCTTACCTGTATTCCACTTATGAGGAGGAATGCGAGGCGGCTCCTTCAGCACGTGACAAAATCATGATTCTGGGGGGCGGCCCCAACCGGATCGGGTCAGGGTATCGAATTTGACTACTGCTGTGTCCACGCGGCGCTGGCGATGCGGGATGATGGCTATGAAACCATCATGGTCAACTGCAACCCGGAAACCGTCTCCACTGACTATGACACCTCGGACCGGCTGTATTTTGAGCCGGTGACCCTGGAAGATGTGCTGGAAATCGTCCGGGTAGAACAGCCTAAAGGCGTTATTGTCCAGTATGGCGGCCAGACTCCGCTGAAAATCTGCCGGGCCCTGGAAGAGGCCGGGGTCCCCATTATCGGGACCAGCCCGGATGCAATTGACCGGGCAGAAGACCGTGAGCGCTTCCAGCAGATGGTGCAGCGTCTCGGGCTGCTGCAGCCAGCCAATGCAACAGCCCGCAGTGAGGATGAGGCCATTCTGGCCTCCAAGCAGATCGGTTATCCGCTGGTGGTCCGGCCCTCCTATGTACTGGGAGGCCGGGCCATGGAAATCGTCTATGACGAGGATGAGTTGCGGCGTTACATGCGGGAGGCTGTACAGGTCTCCAATGACAGCCCGGTACTGCTTGATCACTTTCTCAACTGTGCCATCGAGGTGGATGTGGATGCCATCTGTGATGGTGAGCACGTTGTGATTGGCGGCATCATGCAGCATATCGAACAGGCTGGTGTGCATTCCGGGGACTCGGCCTGTTCGCTGCCGGCGTATTCGCTGGGGCAGGAGGCTCAGGACATCATCCGCGAGCAGGTCCGGAAAATGGCCTTGGAGCTGGGAGTCATTGGCCTGATGAACGTGCAGATGGCCGTTCAGGGTGAAGCCATTTACGTTCTTGAGGTTAACCCTCGGGCCTCCAGGACGGTGCCGTTTGTTTCCAAATGCATTGGTACTTCCCTGGCCAAGGTAGCGGCCCGGGTGATGGCTGGCAAATCCCTGCAGGAAATCGGTTTTGAGCAGGAAGTGATTCCAGGTTACTTCAGTGTCAAGGAAGCGGTGTTCCCCTTTGCCAAGTTCCCGGGTGTTGATCCGATTCTTGGCCCGGAAATGAAGTCAACCGGAGAGGTCATGGGCATTGGTGACAGCTTTGCCGAGGCCTATGCCAAAGCGCAGCTGGGAGCTGGCGAGATTCTGCCTACCCGTGGCTGTGCCTTTCTGAGTGTCCGTGAGGATGACAAGCCACTGGTGGCTGATGTGGCCCGCCGTCTGGCCAGTCTGGGCTTTGAGCTGGTGGCGACCAGCGGCACGGCCCGGCTGATCGAGGACGCTGGCCTGCCAGTCCGGCGGGTCAACAAGGTGACCGAAGGTCGGCCCCATGTCGTTGACATGATCAAGAATGATGAAGTTACTCTTATCATTAATACTACGGAGGGGCGGCAGTCGATCGCCGATTCCTACTCCATTCGTCGCAACGCCTTGCAGCACAAGATTTATTGCACCACAACCCTGGCGGGTGCCCTGGCAATCTGTGAGGCCTTGAAGTTCGGTCCTGAGAAGACAGTTCGTCGCTTGCAGGATCTACATGCAGGAGTCCGTTCATGACCAAGTTTCCCATGACTATTCAGGGTGCCCAGGCACTGGAAGAAGAGCTGCGGCACCTGAAAAGCGTTCTGCGGCCACAGATCACCCAGGCCATTGCTGAGGCCCGCGAGCTGGGCGACCTGAAGGAAAATGCCGAATACCATGCCGCCCGTGAGCAGCAGGGCATGGTCGAGGCCAGGATCCGTGATATCGAGGGCCGTCTGCAGAATGCCCAGATCATTGATATCTCGAACATTCCCCATACGGGAAAGGTGATCTTCGGTGTAACGGTCGAAATCGTTAACGTCGAGACGGATGAGACGGTGGTCTACCAGATCGTGGGTGACGACGAAGCGGATATCAAGCTGGGCAAGCTGTCGGTCAGTTCGCCAATTGCCCGGGCGCTGGTTGGCAAGGAAGAGGGCGAAGTGGCCATTGTCAGGACGCCGGGCGGCGTGGTTGAGTATGAAGTTGTGGAAGTCCGGCACCTTTAGTGGACTTGTGGAGGGCTCCGGAGCTGCTCCGGAGCCTGGCCGTCAGGGCTGGCTCTGGCTGCTGTGACGGTGGATGTTGGAAAGCTGCCGGTTGGGTTGCGGGTTTTTCCGGTAGACAAGGGCCATCTTGCCAATGGTCTGGACCAGTTCGCAGCGGCCCTGCTGGCAGAGCGTACTGATCAGGGTCCGCCGGTCGTCCCGCTCGGGCAGGCGGAACTGGACCTTGATCAGCTCATGATCGTTAAGTGCCCGCTCCAGCTCGGCCAGAACACCTTCGGTCAGACCGGCCTCGGCAACGGTCAGCACCGGTTTCAATTGGTGGCCAATGGTTCTGTAATGCTTTTTCTGCTCGTTGGTGAGCGACATGGTGAGCCCTGACTGAGGTTCGGAAAAAGCGTTGCAGTTTAACTGACTGGCCGTTAATCGCCCAGCATAGAGGTAAGCCTGTGGCCCGTTCAAAAACCAGTCTGCGCTGGTTGAAAGAGCATTTTGATGATCCCTATGTAAAGATGGCCCAGAAAGATGGCTATCGTTCCCGCGCCAGTTACAAGCTGCTGGAGCTGCAGGAAAAGGATCGCCTGCTGAGGCCGGGCATGACGGTCATTGATCTGGGGGCAGCACCAGGAGGCTGGTCCCAGGTGAGCAGCCGGATTATTGGTGACCAGGGGCGGCTGATTGCCTCGGATATTCTGCCGATGGACAGCATTCCCGACGTAGCTTTCATTCAGGGAGACTTCACTGAAGACGCTGTGCTGGCTGAAATCCTGCGGGCTGTTGAGGGTGCGCCGGTGGATCTGGTGATTTCGGACATGGCTCCCAACATGAGCGGCCTGAAAGCTGTTGACCAGCCCAAGGCCATGTTTTTGTGCGAGCTGGCGCTGGATCTGGCGGGGCGGGTCCTGCGGCCGGGGGGCGATTTTCTGATCAAGATTTTCCAGGGTGAAGGTTTTGACAGTTACCTCCGGGAGATCAGGGGGCAGTTTGACCGGGTCAGCATGCGCAAGCCGCTGTCATCCCGCGACCGCTCGCGGGAGCAGTACCTGCTGGCGCGTGGTTTCAGGGGTGGTGAATGCTGACGGGATTTTCCGGGTCAGGTAAGGTAAGGCACAAAATGGTGCAACAGGCTTGGCCGGTCCCGGCTAACAGCCGGTTACAGATGTGTCATGGGCTAGCCTGCGGGCAGTAGTAGTAAGCTGGAGCGCACGCGGGTCAACATGCAGGCTCTGGGGACAGGGCCTGCCCGAGAGGGTAGTTAATTGAACGATATGGCAAAAAACCTGATCCTGTGGCTGATCATTGCTGCTGTGCTGGTCACGGTCATGAACAATTTTTCCAGCCCGGCCGATCCGCAGGCGCTCAGCTATTCGGATTTTATCGGGCAGGTCAAGGAAGGGCATGTTGAGCGGGTGACTGTCGATGGTTTCGTGATTACCGGCCGCCGGAGCGACGGTGAGACCTTCAGGACGATCCGCCCGGCCATCCAGGACAGTGGCCTGATCGGCGATCTGATCAACAACCATGTGGAAATCGAAGGCAAACAGCCGGAGCAGCAGAGTATCTGGACACAGCTGCTGGTGGCCAGTTTCCCGATTCTGGTGATCATTGCTGTATTCATGTTTTTCATGCGGCAGATGCAGGGCGGCGTGGGCGGCAAGGGCGGGCCGATGAGCTTTGGCAAGAGCAAGGCCCGGCTGCTTTCCGAGGATCAGGTCAAAACAACCTTTGCAGATGTTGCCGGTTGTGACGAGGCCAAGGAAGAAGTCAGCGAGCTGGTGGAGTTTTTGCGTGATCCGGGCAAATTCCAGCGTCTGGGGGGGCGCATTCCCCGCGGAGTCCTGATGGTCGGACCGCCCGGCACAGGCAAGACCTTGTTGGCCAAAGCCATCGCCGGTGAAGCCAAGGTGCCCTTTTTCACCATTTCTGGCTCTGACTTTGTAGAGATGTTGGTCGGGGGGGGGGCTTCCCGGGTCCGAGACATGTTCGAGCAGGCCAAAAAGCATGCACCCTGTATCAGCTTTATCGATGAGATTGATGCGGTGGGCCGGCACCGCGGGGCGGGTCTGGGTGGCGGGCATGATGAACGCGAGCAGACCCTTAACCAGCTGCTGGTGGAGATGGACGGCTTTGAGATGAATGACGGCATTATCGTGATTGCCGCCACCAACCGGCCGGATGTTCTGGATCCGGCCCTGCTGCGGCCGGGCCGTTTTGACCGCCAGGTAGTGGTCGGGCTGCCGGATATCCGCGGTCGTGAGCAGATCCTCCGGGTACATATGCGCAAGGTTCCGCTGGGCGAGAATGTGGATGCCGCCGTGATCGCCCGGGGGACTCCCGGATTTTCGGGCGCGGATCTGGCCAACCTGGTCAATGAAGCCTCGCTGTTCTCGGCCCGTGCCAACAAGCGGGTTGTGGAAATGCGCGAATTTGAGCTGGCTAAGGACAAGATCATGATGGGCGCCGAGCGCAAGTCGATGGTCATGTCCGAGAAAGAAAAACTCAATACGGCCTACCACGAGGCCGGGCACGCCATTGTCGGCCGGCTGGTACCGGAACATGACCCGGTATACAAGGTGTCCATCATTCCGCGGGGCCGTGCACTGGGCGTCACCATGTTTCTGCCCGAGGAGGACCGTTACAGTCTGTCCAAGCGGGCACTGACCAGCCAGATCTGCTCCCTGTTCGGTGGCCGGATTGCCGAGGAGATGACCCTTGGCTTTGAAGGGGTGACCACCGGCGCTTCAAACGACATCATGCGTGCAACCCAGATTGCCCGGAACATGGTGACCAAGTGGGGGCTTTCTGAAAAGCTGGGTCCATTGATGTATGCCGAGGAAGAGGGTGAGGTCTTTCTGGGGCGCAGTACTGGCACCCAGTCAACCAACGTCTCCGCAGATACGGCTAGGCTGATTGACCAGGAAGTGCGCAGCATTATTGACCATTGTTATTCCATGGCCCGGGATCTTCTGACGGAAAATCGTGGCAAGCTAGATATGATGGCTCAGGCCCTGATGAAGTATGAAACCATCGATGCCGGCCAGATTGATGACATCATGGCGGGCCGGGTGCCCAAGGAGCCCCGTGACTGGCAGGATGGCGGCTCGGGAACTTCGTCCGGCACACCGGTACCGCCAGTGGAGTCTCCGCGCCCCGAGACTCCTATTGGTGGTCCGGCGGGAGAGCACTGATTGCTGATGGAAGAGCCCACTGCGCAAGCCTGGCTGGTGGCCACCCCGGGCCAGCCCCGGGTGATGGGTATCCTGAATATAACGCCGGATTCTTTTTCGGATGGGGGATGTTTCACCAGACCAGATGTGGCACTGCGTCATGCCGAGGCGATGATCAGGGCCGGTGCGACCCTGATTGATATCGGTGGTGAATCAACCCGCCCCGGAGCCCGTCCTGTATCCGCCCAGCAGGAGCTGGACCGGGTTGCGCCACTGGTTGAGGTACTGGGGCGTTATCCGGGTATTACGGTCTCGGTTGATACCTCGACGCCATTGGTCATGCGCGAGACGGCTGCCCTGGGGGCTGGCCTGATCAATGATGTGCGGGCCCTGCGCCGGGAGGGGGCACTGGAAGCGGCTGTGGACACCGGCCTGCCTGTTTGCCTGATGCATATGCAGGGTGAGCCGGAGTGCATGCAGCAGGCGCCAGTTTATGCGGATGTAACCGGAGAAGTTTCCCGTTTTCTGGCTGAGCGGGCTGAGGCCTGTGTGGACGCAGGGATCAGCCGGAAAAATATCCTGCTGGATCCCGGCTTTGGTTTTGGCAAAACGCTGGCACATAATCTGAAACTGTTCCGGGATCTGCCCAGACTGGGCGCCTTGGGGTATCCCCTGCTGGTGGGTGTATCCCGGAAGAGCCTGGTTGGTCAGGCCCTGGGCCGGCCGGTTGAGAGCCGGCTGTATGGCAGTCTGGCACTGGCGGCTCTGGCGGTAGTTTATGGTGCCCGGATTATCCGGGTGCACGATGTGGCGGAAACCCTGGATGTGGTGCGAATGGTTTCTGCCGTTCAGCAGGCTGGATAGGATATGGCGGTGAGCAGAAAGTATTTTGGGACCGATGGTATTCGCGGGCGTGTCGGGGAATATCCGGTTACCCCGGATTTTCTGCTCAAGCTGGGCTGGGCAGCCGGCAAGGCATTCCAGAAGCAGGGTCGCTGCCACATCCTGGTGGGCAAGGACACCCGGATTTCCGGATATATGTTCGAATCGGCCTTGCAGGCCGGACTTTCTGCTGCCGGGGCCAATGTTTTGCTGCTGGGGCCGATGCCAACGCCGGCAGTGGCCTATCTGACCCGGACATTTCATGCGGAAGCTGGCATTGTGATCAGTGCATCCCATAATCCGCATCATGACAATGGCATCAAGTTTTTTTCCGGAAAGGGAAGCAAGCTGCCAGATGATATCGAGCTGGAGATTGAGCGGCTGATTGATTCGCCCATGACTGTGGTGGACTCGGCCGAGCTTGGCAAGGCCTCGCGGATCAATGATGCTGCAGGCCGTTATACGGAGTTTTGCAAAAGTAGCGTACCCAGCAGTACGGACCTGTCCGGGCTGAGAGTTGTGCTGGACTGTGCTCATGGTGCAACTTACAAAATCGCTCCTAATGTCTTCCGGGAGCTGGGAGCCGAGGTGCTGACCATTGGTGTCCAGCCGGACGGGCTGAATATCAATGCTGGTGTGGGGTCAACACATATGGCCCAGCTGCAGAAAGCCGTGATGGAAAGCCGGGCTGATCTGGGAATTGCTTTTGATGGGGATGGTGACCGGGTGCTGATGGTGGACCATCATGGTCATGTGGTGGATGGTGATGGCTTGCTGTATATCATTGCCTGCGATCTTCAGGAGCGGGGCCAGCTGGCCGGTGGCGTGGTGGGGACCCAGATGAGCAATCTTGGGCTGGAGCTGGCCCTGCAGGAAAAAGGCATCCCTTTTGCCAGAACCTGCGTGGGTGACCGTCATGTTATTGCTGGCATGCAGGAGCGGGGCTGGGTGCTGGGAGGGGAAAGTTCGGGTCATATTGTTTGTGCCCGGCATACAACCACCGGTGATGCCATTATTGCGGCGCTGCAGGTTGTTCGGGCCCTGCAGCGCCGGGGTACGACCCTGGAGGCAGAGCGGCAGGCCTGGCAGCGGCTTCCCCAGACACTGGTTAATGTGCGCCTGCCTGAGGGTAGTGATCCCATGGAGCATCCGGAAGTCAAGGCAGCCTGTGAGCAGGTTTCAGCCCGGATGGCAGGCCAGGGACGGGTACTGTTGCGAAAATCCGGTACTGAACCGTTGCTGCGGGTAATGGTTGAGGGCGTCGATGAATCCGAGGTAGAGGCCTGTGCCAGTGAACTGGCTGAAATTGTCAGGAGGGCTTGCTAAATGTTGTGGCTGTCATTATCATCTGCGCTCACTCAGGCATGCAAAAGCGTTTGATATCAGCTGCATGCAGAACAGATAGGCCTTTCGGTCCGACATGATTCGGGTAGTCTGGTTAGCAATTCGGGAACGCCTGATGCAAGACATTATCATTGTAGTGCATTTGATGGTTGCTCTGGGAGTGATCGTGCTGGTCCTGATACAGCAGGGCAAGGGTGCTGATGCAGGCGCATCGTTTGGTTCTGGAGCATCGGCCACGGTATTTGGCAGCCAGGGCTCGTCGACTTTTCTGAGCCGTTCGACAGCAGTGTTGGTCGCAGTGTTTTTTGCTACTAGTCTTTTGCTTGGCTATTTCGCGCATCGGCAGGCGACAGGGGAAGCGCAGCTGGGTCTGCCCGATCCAGCCCTGCTGGAAGTGCCGGTGGTGCAAGATCAGGCTGCGAAAGAGGCCGTCCAGGGTGACGTGCCTGTGGTGGAGGCAGTCAAGCCAGCAGGTGAAATCCCTGAAGTTCCTGCTGCAGGGACTGGCAGGGGGAAGTGAGCCGACTGGTTGCTTAGGTTTTTTGCCGAGGTGGTGGAATTGGTAGACACGCTACCTTGAGGTGGTAGTGGCCACAGGCTGTAGGGGTTCGAGTCCCCTCCTCGGTACCATACAGGGCACAAGCAGCACCGAAACAAGGGCTGCAGCTCTGGCAAGTTGAGCATTCTGCAGTGGTCAGGTAGAATGCACGCCAGTTTGACGCGGGGTGGAGCAGTCTGGTAGCTCGTCGGGCTCATAACCCGAAGGTCGTTGGTTCAAATCCAGCCCCCGCAACCAGTTTAAAGCCCCTGTACAGGGGCTTTTTGCTAAGTCAAGACATTCCGGGGCAGTTCCAGTTTCCCGGGAATTTTCAGGATGGGCGTCAGGCCCATTTTTTATTTCTTGAGCAAATGAGGGGCTTCGTTGTCCAGCAAGCTAGAACAGTTGCAGGCGCTGCTGTCTCCTGTGGTCGAATCGCTTGGCTATGGATGCTGGGGTATCGAGTTTATCTCCCAAGGGCGGCATTCGTGTCTGCGTATCTATATCGATCATGCCGACGGTATCCGGGTTGAGGATTGTGAAAAGGTCAGTCGCCAGCTGAGTGGTGTGCTTGATGTGGAGGATCCCATCAGCGTGGAGTACACGCTGGAAGTGTCTTCTCCCGGAATGGACCGCCCCCTGTTCACGCTGGAGCAGTTTGCTGCCCATGCGGGGGATCAGGTCAGGATCCGGCTGCGGGTGCCCTTTGAGGACCGGCGCAATTTCCAGGGACTGCTTCGGGGGGTCGAGGATCAGGACGTTGTTGTCCTGGTTGATGATCACGAGTATCTGCTGCCTGTTGATATGATCGACAGGGCCAATGTCATTCCCCGGTTTGACTGATGCGGAATAGCGGAACCGAAAGGACTGCAAAAGGCGAGGCGTACGATGAGCAAAGAAGTATTGCTGGTTGTTGAGTCAGTTTCCAATGAAAAGGGCGTCCCGCCAGGCGTGATTTTCGAGGCTCTGGAGCTGGCGCTGGCGACCGCAACCAAAAAGCGTTACGAAGACGATGTTGATTTGCGCGTCACGATTAACCGTCAGACGGGCAATTATGAAACCTACCGGCGCTGGACTGTGGTTACAGAGGATCAGCTGGAGAATCCTGCCGCCCAGATGACGGCTGCCCAGGCCCAGGAGCACAAGCCCGGTGCCGTTCCGGGGGACATCATCGAAGAAAAAGCCGAGTCAATAGAGTTCGGCCGGATTGCCGCCCAGACCGCCAAGCAGGTCATTGTGCAAAAGGTCCGTGAGGCCGAGCGGGCCCAGATTGTTGACGCCTATCGTGACCGGGTTTCCGAAATCATTTCCGGAACCGTCAAGAAGGTCACGCGCGACAGCGTGATTGTTGATCTGGGCAATAACGCCGAGGCCCTGCTGTCCCGGGAGGACATCATTCCCCGGGAAACCTTCAGGGTGGGAGCACGGATCCGCGCACTGCTCAAGGAAATCCGTACCGAGAATCGCGGGCCGCAGTTGATCCTGTCGCGGACAGCTCCCCAGATGCTGATTGAGCTGTTCTGTATTGAAGTTCCCGAAATCGCCGAAGGGCTGATCGAAATCATGTGCGCTTCGCGCGACCCGGGGTCACGGGCCAAGATTGCCGTGCGCTCGAAAGACAAACGCATTGATCCGCAGGGGGCCTGCATTGGCATGCGCGGCTCCAGGGTTCAGGCCGTATCTGGTGAGCTGGGTGGCGAGCGGGTGGACATTGTGCTGTGGGATGAAAATCCGGCCCAGTTCGTGATCAATGCCATGGCTCCGGCGGAAGTGGTGGCCATCATTGTGGATGAAGATGCCCATGCCATGGATATTGCGGTGGCCGAGGATAACCTGGCCCAGGCTATTGGCCGGGGTGGCCAGAATGTGCGGCTGGCCAGCCAGCTGACCGGCTGGACGCTCAATGTCATGACCGAGGCGGATATTCAGTCCAAGCAGGAAAAAGAGGCAGGTGATATCCTGCTGCGCTTTGTTAAGGAACTGGGGGTTGATGAGGAGCTGGCCAGGGCACTGGTCGAGGAAGGCTTCACTACCCTGGAAGAAATTGCCTACGTTCCGCTGGAGGAGCTGCTGGGGATTGATGGCCTTGATGAGGACACAGTTAACGAATTGCGCGCCCGGGCCCGGGACTGTCTGCTGACCCGGGCCATTGCGAATGAAGAGAAAATGGCTGATGCACAGCCCGCCGATGATCTGCTTGCGCTGGATGGCATGCATGAGGATCTGGCCGTTGAGCTGGCAAAACGTGGCGTGGTTACCCGCGAAGATCTGGCCGAGCAGTCGGTTGATGATCTGCTTGATATCAAGGGTATCGACGAAGAGCGTGCCGGCAAGTTAATCATGGCTGCCCGAGCCCACTGGTTTGAGTAACAGGCGGCCTGAGGAGAGGAATGCATGACGCAAGTCACGGTGAAAGAACTGGCCCAGGTGGTCAATGCACCGGTCGAGCGACTGTTGCAGCAGATGCGTGAGGCTGGACTGTCTCATACCAGTGCTGACCAAGTAGTGACCGATAGCGAGAAACAGGCCCTGCTGACTCATCTCAAGAGCAGCCATGGCGACCGCCATGAAGAGCCGCGCAAGATTACGCTGCAGCGCAAGACCACGACCAGGCTCAAGGTTGCGGGCAGCAAGACCATCAGCGTTGAAGTGCGCAAGAAAAAGACCTACGTCAAGCGCAGTCCCGAGGATACGGATACAGACCGGCAGCGCGAGCAGGAGGTCCTGCGGGCTGCCGAGGAAGCGGCCCGGCTGAAAGCTGAGGACGAGGTCCGGCAGCAGGCGGCCGAGGCGGAAGCCCGCCGTCAGGCTGAGGAGCGCCAGTCCCGGGAACGGGCGGCAGAAAAAGCCCGGACGGCGGCTCCGGTTGCAGCTCCAGTGGCGGAAGAGCGTGCCGGTGGAGCTGCGGGTGCGTCCGCCCGGCCGGGTGAGCGCAAGCCGGAGGAGCGGCGCCGGGATGATGCGCCGCGCCGGACCGTCCGGGAGCGTACGGAAGATGATGACCGGCGTGACCGCAAGCATGCCCAGCACCGGCCTTCCCTGAAAGGCAAGACCGTCACGGTGGTGCGTACCGTCGGTCGTGCTGATGAAGAGGATGCCGATGGCTTTGGCCGGCGGGGTGGCCGTGGTAGCAAGTCCCGCCTGAAAAAGCGCAACCAGCATGGCTTCCAGAATCCGACGGGCCCGGTGGTCCGGGATATTTCCCTGGGTGAAACCATCACTGTGGCCGAGCTGGCCCAGCAGATGTCTGTCAAGGCGGCTGAAGTCATCAAGTTCATGTTCAAGATGGGCTCGCCAGTAACCATCAACCAGGTTCTGGACCAGGAAACAGCCCAGCTGGTGGCTGAAGAGTTCGGTCACAAAGTCAAGCTGGTCAGTGATAATGTCCTGGAAGAGCAGCTGGCCGAGTCCCTGAAGTTTGAGGGTGAGGCAGTACCCCGGGCTCCGGTGGTGACCGTGATGGGTCACGTTGACCATGGCAAGACTTCCCTGCTCGACTATATCCGCCGGGCCAAGGTGGCTGCCGGCGAGGCAGGGGGCATTACCCAGCATATTGGCGCTTATCACGTTGATACGGACCGGGGAATGGTGACCTTCCTTGACACGCCCGGGCATGCGGCCTTTACCGCGATGCGGGCTAGGGGCGCGCGGGCTACGGACATTGTGATCCTGGTAGTGGCTGCCGATGACGGAGTCATGCCCCAGACGGAAGAAGCGGTCCAGCATGCCAAGGCTGCCGGAGTGCCGATTGTTGTCGCGGTCAACAAGATCGACAAGCCGGAAGCAGACCCGGACCGGATCAAGCATGATCTGGCGGCCCGGGGTGTCATTCCGGAAGAGTGGGGTGGTGATACCCAGTTTGTGCATGTGTCGGCCAAGCAGGGCACGGGTATTGATGCCTTGCTGGAAGCTGTTCTGCTGCAGGCTGAGGTGCTGGAGCTCAAGGCCGTGCCGGAGGCTCCCGGCCGTGGCGTGGTGATTGAGTCCCGGCTGGACAAGGGCCGTGGCCCGGTGGCAACCATTCTGGTGCAGGACGGAACCCTGCGTCAGGGCGACATGGTGCTGTGCGGTGTCAACTATGGCCGGGTCCGGGCCATGCTGGATGAAAATGGCCAGCCGGTCCGCGAGGCCGGGCCTTCGATTCCGGTGGAAATTCTCGGCCTGGATGGTACCCCGGATGCAGGCGATGAGCTGACTGTGGTGGCAGACGAGAAGAAAGCCCGGGAAGTGGCCCTGTTCCGTCAGGGCAAGTTCCGGGAGGTCAAACTGGCCCGCCAGCAGTCAACCAAGCTGGAAAACATCTTCGAGACCATGGGGCAGGACGAGAAGAAAACCCTCAACGTGGTACTCAAGGCCGACGTGCGCGGTTCGCTGGAGGCCCTGCAGGGTGCCCTGTCCGAGCTGGGTAACGACGAAGTCCAGGTCCGGGTCATTGGTGGTGGAGTGGGGGGCATTACCGAGAGTGATGCCAATCTTGCCCTGGCATCCAATGCCGTGCTGTTTGGCTTCAACGTCCGTGCAGATGCTGGTGCCCGCCGGATTGTCGAGCAGGAAGGTCTGGATCTGCGTTATTACAATGTGATCTACGACATTATCGATGACGTGAAAAAGGCGCTGTCGGGCATGCTGGGCAGTGATGTCCGGGAAAATATCCTGGGTATTGCCGAAGTCAGGGATGTCTTCCGTTCGCCGAAATTCGGGGCCATTGCGGGCTGCATGGTGCTGGAGGGCAATGTTCACCGCAACCGGCCGATCCGGGTCCTGCGGGATGATGTGGTGATCTTTGAGGGTGAACTTGAATCCCTGCGCCGCTTCAAGGATGACGTTGCCGAGGTCCGGGCCGGCATGGAGTGCGGCATTGGCGTGAAGAGCTACAACGACGTCAAGGTTGGCGACAAGATTGAGGTCTTCGAAAAGGTTCAGGTGGCACGCAGCCTCTGACCGTACCGCGTGACATTACAGGCGGCAGGCCCTGCAGCAGTCATGCTGCACCGGCTTGCCGCTTGCGTCTTGGTTTACAGGTTCCGGCTGGTGCCTTCGGGAGCCGGGGGAATACGGGTTTGAAATGGCAAAAGAGTACAGCCGGACGCAACGTATCGGCGACCAGATCCAGCGCGAACTGGCGAGGCTGATCCAGCGCGAGATCAAGGATCCGCGCCTGGCCATGGTAACGGTGACGGCTGTTGAGGTGAGCCGGGATCTGGCTCATGCCCAGGTCTATGTCACGGTGATGGCCAGTGATGGCAGCAGCCAGCCAGTGAAAGAAAACCTGCAGATCCTGCAGGAGGCGGCCGGGTTCCTGCGCATGCAGCTGGGCCGGGCCATCAAGGTCAGGACCATACCCCAGCTGCGTTTTCATTACGACGCCAGTATCCGGCGCGGGGCCGAGCTGTCGGCCCTGATCGAGCGGGCGGTATCCGAAGACCGCAGGCATCATCAGGACCCTGGGCGGGGGGAGGGCTGAGGCATGGCACAGGTAAAGCGGATTCGCCGGACCGTAAATGGAGTGCTGGTGCTGGACAAGCCCAGGGGCCTGACTTCCAATGCTGCCCTGCAGAAAGTGCGCTGGCTGTTCAATGCAGAGAAGGCCGGGCATACCGGCAGTCTTGATCCTCTGGCTACGGGCGTGCTGCCGCTGTGCTTCGGGGAGGCGACCAAGTTTTCCCAGTATCTGCTGGAGTCCGACAAGGCCTACGAGACCGTCGTGCAGCTGGGGGTGACCACATTGACCGGTGATGCCGAAGGCGAGGTCACGGGCCGTTATCCGGTTGAGGTCTCTGCCGGACAGCTGGACGAGGTACTGCAGCGTTTCCGGGGCGACCTTCTGCAGGTACCGCCAATGTACTCGGCCCTCAAACGGGATGGGCAGCCACTGTACAAGCTGGCCCGGAATGGTGAGGTGGTCGAGCGTGAGGCCCGCCCGGTAACCATCTCCCGGCTGGAGGTGCTGGAGCGTACGGGAGACCAGATCCGGCTGGCTGTGGCCTGTTCCAAGGGCACCTATATCCGTACCCTGGCTGAGGATATTGGTCAGGCTCTGGGTTGCGGTGCCCATGTGGCAGCCCTGCAGCGTACCCAGGCCGGCCCTTTTGGCCTGCAGCCGGCCATTGCGCTTGAGCGGCTGGAGCAGCTGCATGCTGAGGGTGGTGCAGAGGCACTGGATGCGTTTCTGCAGCCGGTGGACAGCGCCATTGAGCACTGGCCCCTGCTGAAGCTTTCGGAGCACACGGCCTATTACTGGCTGCATGGCCAGCCGGTCTGGGCGCCCGGTGCGCCTAAAACCGGTCTGATCCGGGTCCAGGACCAGCAGGGCCGCTTTATCGGGGTCGGGGAAATGGATGATGACGGCCGGCTGGCCCCGCGGCGGCTGATCCGTTCGGAGTAATCCGGATTTGCGGAGGTTTTTTCCGCCACGCCTTTCTGGTGTAATGGCGGACCGGGGATGGCTGTTGACAGGCACGGTCAATCCTCTTTTTATCCACGCGGGACGCAGGTCCCGGCCTGTTCACCCAGGAGCCCGAATATGGCACTTAGCGTTGAAGAAAAAGCCCGGATCGTTGATGAGTACAAACAGTCTGAAGGCGATACTGGCTCACCTGAAGTCCAGGTTGCCCTGTTGACCGTGAACATCAACAAGCTGCAGGAGCATTTCAAGGCAAACAGCAAGGATCACCATTCCCGCCGTGGCCTGATCCGCATGGTTAACCAGCGCCGCAAGCTGCTGGATTACCTGAAAGGCAAGGATACCAGCCGTTACAGCAGCCTGATTGGCCGTCTGGGTCTGCGTCGCTAGGATCTGGCGAGCCCCTCCCGGAAGCAATGAAGCTGGAA
>DIDB01000185.1:0-1260 GCA_002417905.1 Pseudomonadaceae bacterium UBA5811 | reverse complement strand
TTCCAGCTTCATTGCTTCCGGGGGACCCTTTCCAGAAGTGGGTGGTCCGATCCCGGCCATTTCTGCCGATTTCCCCAGAGCTCACCACAGAGAAGGAAAAGCCGTGAATCCGGTCATCAAGCAATTTCAGTTCGGTCAGTCAACGGTCACTCTTGAAACGGGGCGGATTGCCCGCCAGGCCCCCGGGGCTGTCCTGGTGTCCGTTGATGATGACGTCAGCGTGCTGGTCACGGTAGTTGCCGCCAGGCAGGCCGATGCCAGCCGGGATTTCTTCCCGCTGTCCGTGCACTATCAGGAAAAGGCTTATGCTGCGGGGCGCATCCCGGGTGGCTTTTTCAAGCGTGAAGGCCGGCCCTCCGAGAAGGAAACCCTGACCTCGCGTCTGATTGACCGGCCGATCCGTCCACTGTTTCCGGAAGGCTTTTTTAACGAGGTGCAGGTGATCTGCACCGTACTGTCAACCAGCAAGCAGCTTGA
The DNA here is from genome assembly GCA_002417905.1 of Pseudomonadaceae bacterium UBA5811. Classification (GTDB taxonomy): domain Bacteria; phylum Pseudomonadota; class Gammaproteobacteria; order Pseudomonadales; family Pseudomonadaceae; genus Azomonas. The sequence continues at coordinate 783 of DIDB01000185.1, read as the reverse complement.
TCCGGACATCGCCGCGATGATCGGAACTTCGGCTGCCCTGGCCATTTCCGGTATCCCGTTCAGTGGCCCGATTGGGGCTGCCCGGGTGGGCTATCACGAAGAAACCGGCTATCTGCTGAACCCTTCCTATGAGCAGCTCAAGGCTTCACGGCTGGACATGGTGGTAGCCGGGACCGAATCCGCTGTACTGATGGTGGAGTCCGAGGCTGAAGAGCTGACCGAAGACCAGATGCTGGGTGCCGTGCTATTTGCCCATCAGGAATTTCAGGTCGCCATTGCTGCCATCAGGGAGTTTGCCGCAGAAGCGGGCAAACCGGCCTGGGGCTGGCAGCCTCCAGCCGAGCCGGCCACCCTGCTGGCGGCCATCCGTGAAGGCTTTGGTGCGGCGATTTCCGAGGCCTATACCATCACCTCCAAGCAGGACCGTTACAGCCGGCTGGACGAGCTGCGCGAGCAGACCCTCCGCCAGCTGGCCGGTGAAGAAGACGGCAAATACCCGCTTGATCTGGTCAAATCGGCGTTTGGTGACATTGAATACCGGACCGTCCGGGAAAATATCGTTACCGGCAAGCCCCGGATTGATGGCCGGGATAACCGGACCGTCCGCCCGCTGGGCATCGAGGTTGGCGTGCTGCCCAAAACCCACGGTTCGGCACTGTTTACCCGGGGTGAAACCCAGGCCCTGGTGGTTGCTACCCTGGGCACTGCCCGGGATGTACAGGTGCTGGATACCCTGGAAGGTGAGCGCCGGGAAAATTTCATGCTGCACTACAACTTCCCGCC
>DIDB01000155.1 GCA_002417905.1 Pseudomonadaceae bacterium UBA5811 | reverse complement strand
GTCGCGCACCACCCGGGGGGTGGCGAACGGCACGAGGCTACCGGAAGCGGATAAGTGGAGACGGACGCTACGGCGCTGTTCGCCGTGGACTTTTTTTGGGGGGCGCTTGACGGCCGCGGCTGCCTTGCGCTTGCGCTCGGCAGTGGGTTTTTCGTAAAACTCGCGGCTGCGGACTTCAGCCAGGATTCCGGCTTTTTCGCAGGAGCGTTTGAAGCGACGCAGGGCTACGTCGAAAGGTTCGTTTTCTTTAACTTTGACAGCAGGCATCCAGGGCGTACCTTCACTTGATTAGCCATTTGCAGTGCGCCTGGGCGCTTGAAGCCTGCAGGCATACCGATTTTTAAGGTCGGGAATCTTACTCTGTCCTCCGGGGGAATGCAAAACCCGGGTAATGGAAAATAATCGGCCCGCGCATTAAGATGCCCGGCCTGTTTAATAGGCCGTCAGGCAAGGTTGAATCCATGCGGGTGCTCGGGCTGGAGACGTCCTGTGATGAGACAGGGGTTGCACTTTACGACAGCCGGCAGGGTCTGCTGGCCGATGCCCTGTTCAGTCAGGTGGACCTGCACCGGGTGTATGGCGGTGTAGTGCCTGAGCTGGCCTCGCGGGATCATGTCCGGCGGCTGCTGCCACTGATCCGTCAGGTGCTGGCTGATTCCGGTACTGTGGTCCGGGAGATTGATGGCATTGCCTATACGGCCGGCCCCGGGCTGGTCGGAGCGCTGCTGGTTGGGGCCTCCTGTGCCCAGGCGCTGGCGCTGGGCTGGGGTGTTCCGGCGCTGGGGGTACATCATCTGGAAGGCCATCTGCTGGCGCCGATGCTGGAAGAAGCCCCTCCGGCATTTCCTTTTGTGGCCCTGCTGGTCTCCGGTGGTCATACCCAGCTGGTCCGGGTTGATGGCCTGGGCTGCTATGCGCTGCTGGGTGAGTCCATTGACGATGCGGCCGGCGAAGCCTTTGACAAGACCGCCAAGCTGCTGGGCCTGGGGTATCCGGGCGGACCGGAAATTGCCCGGATGGCCCGGACCGGTCAGCCCGGCCGTTTTGTTTTTCCCCGGCCAATGACCGACCGTCCAGGGCTGGACTTCAGCTTTAGCGGGCTGAAAACGGCGGCCCTGAATGTCTGGCAGCGTTGCCAGGCTGCCGGGGAGGACAGTCTCCAGACCCGTAGTGATATTGCCCTTGCGTTCCAGCAGGCCGTGGTGGATACCCTGCAGATCAAGTGTCAGCGGGCCTTGCAGCAGACCGGTCTGCGCCGGCTGGTGATTGCCGGGGGCGTCAGTGCCAACCAGGCCCTGCGTCAGGCGCTGGAGCAGCTGATGGCCAGACTGGGCGGGCAGGTATTTTATGCCCGGCCCGAATTCTGTACCGACAATGGTGCGATGATTGCTTATGCGGGCTGCCAGCGGCTGCTGGCCGGACAGTCGGATGGGCCGGCCATCCAGGTTCTGGCCCGCTGGCCGCTGGCGCAGCTGGCCGCGCCCGGCGCTTTGGCCTAAAAGTGCCGCTCGCGGCCATATCTCAGCGCCTGCAGGTTGTGCCGGTGGCGCCAGATAATGCAACTGGCCAGAAGGGTCAGCGGCACCAGCAGCGCCGGCTGCTGCCAGCAGAGCATGGGCAGGGCGACCACCACGGCCAGCAGGGCTGCAAAGGAGCTGGTCCGGGTGGCCATGAAGGTCAGGCTCCAGATGCTGACAGCCAGCAGGCCGGTCAGGGGATGCAGGCCCAGCAGCACCCCGGCGGCGGTCGCCACGCCCTTGCCGCCCTGAAAGTGGAAAAACACGGGATACAGGTGACCAAGGACGGCGGCCAGTCCGACCCAGGCCTGCTGTTGCAGGGTCAGGCCCAGTTCAGCCGCAACCAGCACTGGGACCAGCCCTTTGCCCAGATCACCGAGCAGGGTAAAGATGGCCAGCCGCTGTCTGCCCAGACGCAGCATGTTGGTGGCGCCCGGATTGCCGGAGCCCAGGGTGCGCGGGTCCGGCAGCCCGGCCAGGTGGCACAGGATGATGGCAAAGGACAGGGAGCCAAGCAGATAGGCAAACAGGGTCAGTAGCCAGGGCATCGATATTTGTCCGGAGTAGGGCAGTGACAGTGCTAACGGTACAGCACCAGGCGGTATGCCGGGAGAACTAATATGGATCAGGTTTTTATCAAGGGTCTGGAGGTTGAAACCCTGATCGGGGCCTATGTCTGGGAGCGGAATATCCACCAGTGCCTGCAGCTGGATCTGGCAATGGCCTGGGATATTGGTTCCGTGGCCCGGGAGGATGGCCTTGAGCAGGCACTAGATTATGCCGGGGTGGCTGAATTTGTCCGGCTGTTTGCGGCCAGGGCCCGTTTCCAGCTGATCGAGACTTTTGCCGACCGGCTGGCAGTGGCGCTGATGCAGCAGTTTGGCATGCCCTGGTTGCGGCTGCGGGTCAGCAAGCCGGGTGTCAATCCGGACTGCCAGGCCGTGGGAGTGGAGATCGAGCGCGGATGCCGATGACGCCGGTATGGCTGAGCCTGGGCAGCAATGTGCAGCGGGAGCAGCATCTGGGTGCCGCCCTGGAGGCGCTGTCCGGGCTGCTGAAGGGGCTGCACTGTTCGGCAGTTTTTGAGAGTCATGCAGTCAATTACCGGGGCGCCAACTTCTATAACCTGGTGGTCAGTGGCCACACCGCACTGTCCGTACAGGCACTGGACCGGCAGCTCAAGCAGATTGAAAGTGATAATGGCCGCGAACAGGCCGGGCGTGGCTGTCTGCCGCTGGATATCGATATCCTGCTGTATGGCGACCAGGTGGGCTGTTTTGAGGGGCTGGTACTGCCCCGGCCCGGCATCCTGAACAGTGCGTTTGTGCTCTGGCCGATGGCGCTGCTGGCCCCGGGGCTCCGGCATCCGTTGCTGGGCCAGAATTTTGCCGAATTGTGGCAGGCTGCCCGCTTGCAGCAGCCGCTGTGGCCAGTGGCTTTCCAGTGGCGGGGGCAGCCACTGACCAGTCCGCAACTGCTGGCCAGTTATCCGCTGCGGGCGTGTCCGGATGATTGAGCCATCTGCTGGAGCTGTTCCAGTACCCGCAGGCGTTGCCGGCTCAGGGCCTGGCCCAGTCCGGCACCGTGATAGCCCTGCGCCAGCAGGGTACGGCTTTCAATCTGGCCGGTTAGCCGGGCCGCTTCAGCCAGATGCTGCAGATCAGCCTGCTGCCCGGGCTGGGCCAGCAGGCAGACGGCCAGAAACTGGCTGAAGCGCTCCGGGCGCCGCCAGGCATCCAGCTGCTGCAGCAGCTCCAGCAGCGTTGCTGCCGCCAACTGCCGGGCTTGCCCGGCCCGGAGGTGGTGCTGGCTGGCCAGCCAGGCCAGTTCCTGACAGTCCCTAGGCACCCGGTAATGCTGGCCGGACTGCCGGACGGCCTCCGGGCTGGCCAGTCCCAGCAGCAGGCAGGCCCAGCGCACGGCCAGCGGCTGCTGGCTGCTGGCGCAGTTCCGCAGGACTTCCAGACAGCCTGTCCCGGCCTCCGGCTGCTGGTGGAACAGGCGGGCCAGTGCCGGAAGCAGCCGCTCCAGGGCAGCACACTCCTGTAGCACCCGGATAAATATTTCCGGACTGGGCTCCATCAGGGCCCGGGAGATTTCTTTCCAGCAGCGCTCCGGAGTCAGGGCTTCCAGTTCGCCGGAATGACTGATCTGTCGCATCAGTGCCAGGGTTTCCGGGGCAATCCGGAAGCCAAGGTGATGGTAACGGGCCGCAAAGCGGGCCACCCGCAGTACCCGCAGCGGGTCTTCGGCAAATGCCGGGGAAATATGCCGCAGCAGCCGGGCCTGCAGGTCGGCCTGCCCATGGCAGGGGTCAATCAGCCGGCCTTGTGCATCTTCGGCCATGGCATTGATGGTCAGGTCCCGGCGTTGCAGGTCCTGCTCCAGTGTGACATCTGGTGCGGCGTAAAAGGTAAAGCCGCCGTAACCCCGGCCGGTTTTCCGCTCGGTGCGGGCCAGTGCGTATTCTTCGCCGGTTTCCGGGTGCAGGAAGACCGGAAAGTCCCGGCCCACCGGGCGGAAGCCCTGTGCCTGTAACGTTTCGGCGCAGGCCCCGACCACCACCCAGTCCACTTCGCTGACCGGGCGGCCCAGCAGGCGGTCACGCACGGCGCCGCCAACCCTGTAAATCTGCATGGCTCCTCCTTGTGGCCGGAGAGCATCGGCGAAATGGCTGTCCCCGGCAAGGCTGGGCTGCCATTCAGTAGCGCAGGCGCAGGGCCAGATCCTGGCGCGGCGGCTCTTCCTGCTGTTCAGGCATATGGTAGCTGCTGACCAGCCGGTCATCCTGGCGGGACTCCAGATGCACATCAAAGCCCCAGAGCCGGTGCAGGTGGCGCAGTACCTCATGGGTGGAGTCACCCAGTGGCTTGCGGTCATGCTGCTGGTGCCGCAGGGTCAGGGCCCGGTCGCCGCGCAGGTTGACATTCCAGACCTGGATATTGGGTTCACGGTTGCCCAGGTTGTACTGGGCCGCCAGCTGTTCGCGCAGGGTCCGGTAGCCCTGTTCGTCGTGGATGGCCGGTACGCTCAGGCTGTCCTCCCGGTCATCGTCGAGGACGCTGAACAGTTTCAGGTCACGAATGACTTTGGGGGACAGGAACTGCAGGATAAAGCTCTCGTCCTTGAAATCCCGCATGGCAAACTTGAGTGTGGCCAGCCAGTCGCTGCCGGCGATATCCGGGAACCAGTGACGGTCTTCATCCGTGGGATGCTCACAGATCCGCCGGATGTCCCGGAACATGGCGAAGCCCAGGCTGTAGGGATTGAGGCCGCTGTACCAGGGGCTGTCATAGGCTGGCTGATGGATCACGCTGCTGTGGGACTGCAGGAATTCCAGCATGAAGCCGTCGGTAACCAGCCCTTCGTCGTACAGGTCATTGAGCAGGGTGTAATGCCAGAAGGTGGCCCAGCCTTCGTTCATGACCTGAGTCTGGCGCTGCGGGTAGAAATACTGGGCAATCTTGCGCACGATGCGGATGATCTCGCGCTGCCAGGGCTCCAGCAGCGGGGCATGTTTTTCCAGGAAATACAGGATGTTTTCCTGGGGCTCTGCCGGGAAGCGGGGCTGGCTGTCCGGCCGTCCCCGGGCTTCCTGGGCGCGGGGAATAGTGCGCCACAGGTCATTGACCTGGCGCTGCAGGTGGGCCTCCCGTTCCTGCTGGCGCTGCCGTTCTTCTTCAGCTGAAATCGGATAGGGGCGCTTGTAGCGGTCTACACCGTAATTCATCAGGGCGTGGCAGGAGTCCAGCAGGTTTTCCACGGCGTCGATACCGTGGCGTTCCTCGCAGCGGCTGATGTACTGCCGGGCAAATACCAGGTAATCAATGATGGAGCTGGCATCGGTCCAGCTGCGGAACAGGTAGTTGCCCCGGAAAAAACTGTTGTGGCCGTAGCAGGCATGGGCGATCACCAGGGCCTGCATGGCCATGGTGTTTTCTTCCATCAGGTAGGCAATGCAGGGATCGGAATTGATGACAATTTCATAGGCCAGCCCCATCTGGCCACGCCGGTAGCCTTTTTCCGTGGACAGGAAATGTTTGCCGTAGGACCAGTGATGGTAGCCGATGGGCATGCCGACCGAGGCATAGGCATCCATCATCTGTTCGGCGGTGATGATCTCGATCTGGTTCGGGTAGGTTTCCAGACCATAGCGGGCGGCGATCCGGCCGATTTCCCGGTCATATGCCTGGATCAGCTCGAAGGTCCATTCCGATCCGGTGGAGACAGGCTGGCGTTTCATAAGGTCCCTCCCTCAGGCCATCCGGCGCTGGAACAGTTCATGGAACACCGGGTAGATGTCCGCGGCGCTGACGATCTGCTGCTGGGCAAAGTGTTCGGGAAACGCCTGCTGCACCTGCTCATATTCATGCCACAGGGCCTGGTGCTCCCGGGGGGTGATTTCCACGTAGGCGAAATACTGGACAAACGGCATGATCTTGCGTACCAGGATCTCGCGGCATACGGGCGAATCATCGTTCCAGTTGTCGCCATCCGAGGCCTGGGCCGCGTAGATATTCCATTCGCTGACCGGATAGCGTTCAGCCATGATGTCCTGCATCAGGTTCAGGGCGCTGGAGACAATGGTGCCACCGGTTTCCCGCGAGTAAAAAAACTCGTTTTCATCCACCTCCCTGGCACTGGTGTGATGGCGGATAAAGACCACCTCGATCCGTTCGTAGCTGCGTCTGAGAAACAGGTACAGCAGGATAAAAAAGCGCTTGGCAATGTCTTTGGTGGCCTGGGTCATGGAGCCGGAGACATCCATCAGGCAGAACATCACCGCTTTGGAGCTGGGATTGGGCTGCCGGGTCAGCAGGTTGTAGCGCAGGTCAAAGGTATCCAGATAGGGTACCCGCTGGATGCGGCTTTTCAGCCGGCTGATTTCCTGCTCCAGTTCACGGATGGCCGCCTGGTCCGGAGGCTGCTGTGCCTGCAGCTGTTCCAGTTCGCTGCAGGCCGCCCGCAGCCGGGTGCGGCTGCTGCCGGACAGGGCGATGCGCCGGGCATGGGCCGAGCGCAGGGTCCGCACGATATTGATCCGGGACGGATTGCCCTCGCTGCTGATGCCAGCCCGGACCGTTTTGAAGGTGTCTGCACCGGTGATATGGCGCTTGACCAGGTTGGGCAGCTCCAGATCTTCGAACATGAACTCCAGAAACTCCGCCTGGGTGATCTGGAATACAAACTCGTCCATGCCTTCGCCGCTGTTGCTGGCCTGGCCCTGTCCCTGGCCTGAGCCGCCGCCTTCAGGGCGGGGAATCCGCTCCCCGGCGGTAAATTCCCGGTTGCCGGGGTGGACCGCAGTCTGCCGGCCGCCCCGGCCATGGTGCAGGACCGGCTCATCAATGTCCCGGCCGGGGATGCTGATCTGCTCGCCGTGCTCCATGTCGGTGATGGAGCGTTTGCCAACGGCGTCCTCCACCGCCTTTTTGATGTGGTCACGGTACCGCCGCAAAAAGCGCTGGCGGTTCACCATGCTCTTGTTTTTGCCATTCAGGCGCCGGTCAATCACATAGCTCATAGGCCCCTCCGGGGCCGCAGGTCTGCCGGAGCAGCCTGTGGCCTGCCGCTGATGGTGTGCTGAGGCTTACTGGGACTTGCGGACCCGCAGATACCACTCGGAGAGCAGCCGGACCTGTTTCTCCGTGTAGCCGCGTTCGACCATGCGGGTGACAAAGTCGCTGTGTTTTTTCTGGTCCTCTTTGCTGGCCTTGGCGTTGAAGCTGATGACTGGCAGCAGGTCTTCGGTGTTGGAAAACATTTTTTTCTCGATCACCGCCCGCAGTTTCTCGTAGGACAGCCAGCTCGGATTGCGGCCATTGTTGTTGGCCCGGGCACGCAGCACAAAGTTGACAATCTCGTTGCGGAAATCCTTGGGATTGCTGATGCCGGCCGGCTTCTCGATTTTTTCCAGCTCCTCGTTCAGGGCGGCCCGGTTGAGGATTTCGCCGGTTTCCGGGTCACGGTATTCCTGGTCTTGGATCCAGAAGTCGGCGTACAGCACGTAGCGGTCAAAGATGTTCTGGCCGTATTCGCTGTAGGACTCCAGGTAAGCGGTCTGGATTTCCTTGCCGATAAACTCGACATAGCGTGGCGCCAGATATTCCTTGAGATAGCGCAGGTAGCGCTCGCGGACCTCGGCCGGAAACTGTTCCTGTTCGATCTGCTGTTCCAGCACATACAGCAGGTGCACCGGGTTGGCGGCCACCTCGTTGGGATCAAAGTTGAAGACCCGGGACAGGATCTTGAAGGCAAACCGGGTGGACAGACCGTTCATGCCTTCATCCACGCCCGCGGCATCGCGGTATTCCTGGATGGATTTGGCCTTGGGATCCGTATCCTTCAGGTTTTCCCCGTCATACACCCGCATTTTCGAATAGACATTCGAGTTTTCCGGTTCTTTCAGCCGGGACAGTACCGAGAACTGGGCCAGCATTTTCAGGGTGTCCGGCGCACAGTGGGCCCTGGCCAGCGAGCTGCTGGCCAGCAGTTTTTCGTAGATGCGGACTTCATCGCTGACCCGCAGGCAGTAGGGCACCTTGACGATATAGATCCGGTCGATAAAGGCTTCATTGTTCTTGTTGTTACGGAACGAATGCCATTCCGACTCGTTGGAGTGCGCCAGAATGATGCCGCTGAACGGCAGGGCACCCAGCCCCTCGGTGCTGTTGTAGTTGCCCTCCTGGGTGGCCGTCAGCAGCGGGTGCAGCACCTTGATCGGGGCCTTGAACATTTCGACAAACTCCATCAGGCCCTGGTTGGCCCGGCAGAGCGCCCCGGAGTAGCTGTAGGCATCGGCGTCGTTCTGGGGAAACTCCTCCAGCTTGCGGATATCCACCTTGCCGACCAGGGCCGAGATGTCCTGGTTGTTCTCGTCGCCGGGTTCGGTCTTGGCCACGGCAATCTGGTTCAGGATCGACGGGTAGACCTTGACCACCCGGAACCGGCTGATGTCTCCGCCAAACTCCTGCAGGCGCTTGGTGGCCCAGGGCGACATGATGCTGTTCAGGTAGCGGCGGGGAATGCCGTAGTCCTCCTCGAGAATCTGGCTATCCTCGGCCGGATTGAACAGGCCCAGAGGGGACTCGAAGACGGGTGAGCCCTTGATGGCATAAAAGGGAATCCGCTCCATCAGCTGCTTGAGCTTTTCGGCCAGGGAGGATTTGCCGCCACCCACCGGGCCCAGCAGGTAGAGGATCTGTTTCTTCTCTTCCAGTCCCTGGGCTGCATGCCGGAAGTAGGAGACGATCTGCTCGATGCTGTCTTCCATGCCATGGAAGTCGGCAAAGGCCGGATAACGGCGGATCATCTTGTTGGCAAAAATGCGCGAGAGCCTGGGGTCGCTGGCAGTGTCCAGCAGCTCGGGTTCGCCGATGGCCATCAGCATGCGCTCGGCGGCGGAAGCATAGGTTTGCGGGTCCTGTTTGCACAGGTCAAGGTATTCCTGGAGTGAATACTCTTCCTGGCGGGTCGCTTCGAAACGTTGCTGGAAGTGACTGAAAATGTTCATGGACTTCACCTCGGTCGATGCTCGGAGCCGGCGGGGTCCGGGTGCGGGTCACTGGCTGCACCCGGAAAATCCGGTGGCCTGGGCCACTGGGGGCCGGGAAGGCCTGTGATCTGTCCTGCAAATGGGGTGCCGTGTTTGCTCCTGGGGTGTGCTTCCGGAGAGTGGCCGGCCGCCCATCCAGGGCCGCTGGGTCCTGTCAGGCCGGTGCCTGTCCTGGCGGCAGACAGGCAGCCCGCTCCTTCAGAAACAGGATAGTCCGCTTTGGCTGCATGGCTGAACAGGTGGCCCGCCAGGGCCGGGCTCAGAGCCGGCTGCTGACCTGGTCCGGGTAGCGGCTGAGCCAGCCGTCAAAGCCACCATCCAGGCTGTAAACCTCGGCAAAGCCCTGACTGGCCAGGTAAGCAGCGGCACTCTGGCTGGAGTGGCCGTGGTAGCAGCTGACAATCAGCGGTGTCTGGTGATTGGCCCGGGCAATGAAGTCACCCAGCGACAGGTTGTCCAGATGCCGGGCGCCAGGAATATGGCTGCAGGCAAAGCTCTGCCGGTCCCGGATATCGATGAGGGCTGCCCCCTTTTCGAGCAGCTGCCGGGCCATTTCCGGATCAATATGCCTGAAACCGGTCATGGCCTGACGCCGGGATGCGGGCAGGTCAGGCGTTCCCGGGTATCCAGATCCATCAGGGTCAGGCTATTGCCCCAGACGTAGCCGGTATCCAGGGCATAAACGTCCGGCTCCGGGCAGCGTCCCTCAAGGGCTGCCCAGTGGCCGAAAATCAGCGGATGACCCCGGGTTTTGCGGTTCGGGCAGGCAAACCAGGGCATAAAGCCTTCCGGGGCACTGTCCACGCCTTCCTTGGCCACCAGATCCAGGGTGCCATCCGGCTGGCAGAAGCGCATCCGGGTAAAGTAGTTGGTTATCAGCCGCAGCCGGTCCAGGCCGGTCAGACGCTTGCTCCAGCGGACCGGCTGGTTGCCGTACATACCGTTCAGGAAGGCCAGCAGGCTGGCGTTATCGCGCAGGGCAAATTCCACTTCAGCGGCCCGTTTCAGGGCTTTGGCCACCGACCACTGCGGCGGAATGCCGGCATGCACCATGGTGAGGTCCCGCTGTGCATCGTGGTGCACCAGCTTCTGCTGGCGTAGCCAGCTGATCAGGCTGTTCTTGTCCGGGGCAGCCAGTATGGCTTCCAGCGTGTCGGATTTTTTCATCCGGTGGGCATCAAAGGCCACGCTGAGCAGGTGCAGGTCATGGTTGCCCAGCACACAGATGGCCGAACCCTCCAGATCACGGACAAAGCGCAGCACCTCCAGTGACTGGGGCCCCCGGTTAACCAGATCGCCGGCCAGCCACAGGCAGTCCCGGGAGGGGGAAAAGTCCACCTGGGCCAGCAGTGTGTTCAGTGGATCCAGACAGCCCTGCAAGTCGCCTGCAGCATAAGACGCCATAAGCTCATCTCCCTCTGGCTCTGGTTCTCAGTGTAACGCGCCAGGGACCGCCAGACGGAAGGGGCGGATTTCGGCCTCGAACGCATGGCCGTCTTCAGCCTGCATCTGGTAGCTGCCCTGCATGCTGCCGACCCGGGTGGCCAGCAGGGTTCCGCTGGTATAGGCATGGCACTGGCCGGGCTGGATGACCGGCTGCTCGCCCACCACACCGGCGCCCCGTACTTCCTGTACCTTGCCATCCCCATCGGTAATGATCCAGTGCCGGGACAGCAGCCGGGCGGCCATGCTGCCCCGGTTTTCGATGGTCACATCATAAGCAAAGGCATAACGCTGCGGGTCCTCTCCGGAGCGTTCTGGCAGATAGCGGGTAGTGATACGGACATTGACCTGATAGCGCGGGTCGCTCATGGGGTGGTCTCCTGATGGATGCTCTGCAGGGCCAGCTGGTCAGCCAGCCGGACAAAGGCGGCCAGCTCCAGCTGTTCGGGCCGCAGGCCGCCGTCCACACCAGCCGCTTCGATGGCAGTGCTGTCCAGCAGGCCTTTCAGGGTATTGCGCAGGGTTTTGCGCCGCTGGTTAAAGGCCTCCCGGACCACCCGCTCCAGCTGGCGGGGATCGCGGGCCGGGCAGGGCAGGCGGGCATGGGGCGTCAGGCGCACGATGGCCGAGTCTACCTTGGGTGCCGGCCTGAAGGCCCCGGGGCCGACATTAAACAGGTGCTCCACCCGGCAATGATACTGCACCATAATGGATAACCGGCCCCAGTCCCCGCTGCCCGGCCGGGCAGCCAGCCGCTCGACCACTTCTTTCTGCAGCATAAAGTGCATGTCCCGGATCAGCCCGGCCTGTTCCAGCAGGCGGAAAATCAGCGGCGTGGAAATATTGTAGGGCAGGTTGCCCACCACCCGCAGCTGGCCGGGAGAGGATTCCAGACGGTCCAGTTCGAAACGCAGGGCATCCCCCTGATGCAGGCTGAAGCCCGGCTGTCCGGCAAAGCGGGCCTGCAGCAGCGGAATCAGGTCCTGGTCCAGCTCGATGACATCCAGCCGGGCACCGCTGGCCAGCAGGCCTTCGGTCAGGGCGCCCTGGCCTGGGCCGATTTCCAGCAGATGTTCATCGGGCCGGGCGTGAATGGCGCGCAGGATGCGGTGGATCACCCCGGCATCATGCAGGAAGTTCTGGCCAAAACGCTTGCGGGCGCGGTGTTGAAAAGTCTCTGCCATCGGGAAATTCCGGAGGTCCGGGCATCTGGCCCGGAAGGGGTTGAACAGTGAGGAGCAGCCAGTCTAGCAGGCCGGGCGGCTGTGGCGGGCCATCTGGCTGGCGGTTTCCAGGGCGACGTGCAGGCTGCCGGTGTCTATCCGCCCCGTGCCGGCCAGCTCCAGGGCGGTGCCATGGTCAACCGAGGTGCGGATGATTGGCAGGCCCAGGGTCACATTGACGGCGGCGCCAAAGCCCTGATACTTCAGTACGGGCAGTCCCTGGTCATGGTACATGGCC
>DIDB01000123.1 GCA_002417905.1 Pseudomonadaceae bacterium UBA5811 | reverse complement strand
GAAGTGCCAGGGGGCGATCCGTCCTGGCGGGAGCGGCAATATCGGCCTCCGGGGCAAGCAGGGCAGTTTCCAGCTCCTTGACGAACAGGCCCTTACCCCCGATTTTGGCCAGGGGCGCGTCCAGCAGCTTGTCTCCCCGGCGGACCATGGGCACCAGGCTGACCTGCAGCCCGGGAGGCAGCTGTTCCAGCCGGGCCTTGACGTGATTGGCCTGCCAGAGCGCCAGGGCACTTTTCCGGGTGGCGATACGGATTTCACGGTGAATCATGCGGCAATTCCGGACACTGAACTGCGCGGCATGATAACAGGGTCTGCCCCCCGCAATGCCCGGGGATGACATCACGCCGCCCCGGCTCAGGGTGTGTCTGGCAGTCCCTGCATCAACCGGCGAACCCCGGTGACATGGCGGCGGCTGACCGTCAGCCCCTCCTCCAGTCCCTGCAGGTACAGCAGGAAATGCCCGAGAGGCGTGCGCTGCAAACGCAGCATCCGGTTGCGGGCCACCAGGGCGTTGCGATGAATCCGCACAAAACGGGGGCCAAATTCTTCCTCCAGTGCCCTGAGCGGTTCATCCAGCAGGATTTCGCCCTGCTCATGGCGCAGGGTGACGTATTTGTGATCCGCGGCGAAATACAGCACCTGCTCCAGCGGCACCAGTTCGATACCGCGCCGGGTCCGGGCCCCCATATGATGGCGTGGCTGCCGGGCCGTACCGGGCTGGATCAGCGCGGCCAGCTGCTGGCGCTCCGGCCGGACCGCCCTGGCCAGGGCCGCCTGCAGGGCCTCCGGTCCGGCCGGCCACTGCAGGAGACTGATCCCGGACGCCTGCAGGCCGGGCTCCAGGGCCGCTTCCCCGTTGCGACAGCACAGCACCACGGCCGGGGCCGGGTTCAGCCCGCACAGCCCGGCCAGCACCTGCAGGCCATCCAGCCCGGGCAGGTGACTGGCCAGCAGCAGCAGGTCCGGCTGCAGCGAGCCGGACAGCCGCAGGGCCTCCCCGCCATCCCTGGCAACCGGCTCCAGCGGACAGTAACCCGCAAGACCGGACAGCTGCTGGCGGAGCTGAGCCCGGACCTGCGGTTCATCATCGGCAATCAGGACATTCATAAGCATCCAGTTTCCTGCATCTGCTCTGTCACGGCACCGGCAGCGTGACCACCCCGCTGCCTGGCATTTTCTGCCCATCCGCCAAGCGTAGCCGGCTTTTGCAGCAGCCGCGTGACCAATTTGCCGGAAAGGGCCTGCTATCATGAGCGCCTTTGCAGCCATGCCAGTTCCAGAGCGAGCGCATTCATGAATACCGACAAGACCAACCAGGCCTGGGGTGGCCGTTTCAGTGAGCCCGTTGATGCCTTTGTGGCCCGCTTTACCGCCTCGGTGGATTTCGACCGGCGCCTGTACCGCCACGACATCATGGGTTCGATGGCCCATGCCCGGATGCTGGCCCGGGCCGGCGTGCTGGATGACGCCGAATGCGAAGCCATTCTGGACGGCCTGCAGGCCATCCAGCAGGAAATTGAGGCCGGCACCTTTGAATGGCGCACCGATCTGGAAGACGTGCACATGAACATCGAGGCCCGGCTGACCGAACGCATTGGCATTACCGGCAAAAAACTGCACACGGGCCGTTCGCGCAACGACCAGGTGGCCACCGATATCCGCCTGTGGCTGCGCGATGAAATCGACCTGATCCTCGCCGAGATTACCCGGCTGCAACAGGGGCTGCTGGCCCAGGCCGGAGCCGGGGCCGAAATCATCATGCCCGGCTTTACCCACCTGCAGACCGCCCAGCCAGTCACCTTTGGCCATCACCTGCTGGCCTGGTTCGAGATGCTGTCCCGCGACTACGAGCGCCTGCAGGACTGCCGCAAACGGGTCAACCGCATGCCGCTGGGCTCGGCGGCACTGGCCGGCACCACCTACCCGATCCAGCGCCAGCTGACCTGCGAGCTGCTCGGCTTCGAGGCGGTGGGCAACAACTCGCTGGACGGCGTTTCCGACCGCGACTTTGCCATTGAATTCTGCGCCGCCGCCGCGCTGGTCATGATGCACCTGTCACGCTTTTCTGAAGAGCTGGTGCTCTGGACTTCGGCCCAGTTCAACTTTATCGAGCTGCCCGACCGTTTCTGCACCGGCTCCTCAATCATGCCGCAAAAGAAGAACCCGGATGTCCCGGAACTGGTCCGTGGCAAGTCCGGCCGGGTGTTCGGCGCCCTGACCGGCCTGCTGACCCTGATGAAAGGCCAGCCGCTGGCCTATAACAAGGACAACCAGGAAGACAAGGAACCGCTGTTCGACGCCGCCGACACCCTGCGCGACAGCCTGCGCGCCTTTGCCGACATGATCCCGGCCATCCGCCCCCGGGTGGAGGTGATGCGCGAGGCCGCCCGCCGCGGCTTCTCCACGGCGACCGATCTGGCCGACTACCTGGTGCGCAAGGGCCTGCCCTTCCGCGACTGCCACGAAATCGTTGGTCATGCGGTAAAGTACGGCGTGGACAGTGGCAAGGACCTGGCCGAAATGAGCCTGGCCGAACTGCGCCAGTTCAGCGACCAGATCGGCGACGATGTGTTTGCCGTCCTGACTCTGGAGGGCTCGGTCAATGCCCGTAACCACCAGGGGGGCACCGCCCCGGCCCAGGTACGGATTGCCGTACAGCGCGGCCACGAACTGCTGGCCAGCCGCTGAGCGCCCGCCGCCGGCCCGGCCGGCGGCTACAGCCAGTCCTTGTATTTGAACAGCAGATAGGACAGCCAGGCCGATACCGCCATCATGCCCAGCGCCATCGGGTAACCCATGTGCCACTCCAGCTCCGGCATATCCTTGAAGTTCATGCCGTAGATGGTGCCCACCAGGGTCGGCGGCAGAAACAGCACGGCCGCAATCGACAGCACCTTGATGATGCTGTTCTGCTCGATATTGATCAGCCCCAGGGTGGCATCCAGCAAAAAGGTGATCTTGCCGGACATCCGTGCCTGGTATTCCCCCAGTGAACGGATATCCCGCTCGATGGCCTTCAGCCAGTTGCGGGCCGCTCCCCCCAGCCAGTCCTTCGGGCTCTGGCGCAGATAAATCATCATCCGTGACAGGCTCATCAGGCTGTCACCCAGCTTGGACAGCAGCAGATGATGCAGGCCCAGCTGCTTGACCACCTGCTGCAGGCTGGCTTTTTCCGGGGACTGGGCTTCGATGCGCTCGGCAAAAACCTGCTGGGTCAGGCTGTCCAGCTGCTCCTGCAGGTCCTCCAGGGTATCGGCGATCCGGTCCACAAAGCAGTCCACCAGCGAGGCCAGGATCATGTCACAGGCCCGGTGCTTTTCCGGCTGGCGAGCCAGCCGGGCCGGAAAGCCATGCAAACTGGACAGATCCAGATAGTGCACGGTAATCAGGCACTTGCCGTTAAAAATAAAGAAAACATCTGTCGCCTCCGGCCGCTGGGTGCCAATGCCGCAAACCACCGAGGGCGTCAGGTACAGCACCCCGTTTTCTTCATAAAAGCGGGAGGAATCCTCAATTTCGGCCATCTCTTCCCGGGTCGGGATATCCACCTGCAGGGCAGTTTCCACAAAGTGCTCTTCTTCCCGGCTGGGATGCAGCAGGTCAATCCACAGCACCTGGGAGGGCACGGCATCCAGCCCGCTGGCCACCTGCTGCTGCAGATGTCCGCCGTCAAGTCGGTAGTACGTAATCATTACGGGTTCCTGCTATGCTGGGCACGGTCCAGAGCCCTGTCCGGCCAATCCGGCAGACAATAGCCTGGCCGGGAGAACAGATGATGAACCATCCGGACGACGAAGCGGACGAGGCCTTTGCCGCCGAAACCCTGACCGGAGCCATCGAAAACCAGCTGGCCAGCAACGACCCCAAGGAGACCCGGGCTGCCTATAACTGGCTGACGCTGGGAGGGTACAGCCATGAAGAAGCACTGCATCTGATGGCCCAGGTACTGGCCCGGGAAATCCGCCTGATGCTGCGCGACCAGCAGGGTTTCGACCGGCAGCGTTACGGCCAGGCCCTGCGGGCATTGCCTGAGCTGCCGGACGATGACGGGCCACTCAGTAACGCATCTCCAGACTGATCCGGGTTTCCTGGCCGGATGACACATGGAATGCGCTGTCCCTGAAGCCAGGTGGGCCGATAACCTGCGGATTGCCGGACAGGCCATAGCCCTCCAGCGGAAACATGCCAAAACGGCGGTTCAGCTCACCATTGCCATCCTCGTCGTGATAGGCCATGACCGCATAACGGCCTGGTGCCAGATCCCGGAACTCAACCTGCACCGTCCCGGGCCGGGCCGGGACCTGCACAACCCGCAGCGCCCGGGCCTCCTTGCGGAAACTGTCCGGCTCGTTAAACAGGTCCACATGCAGGGTGCCCCGCCCGTGCTGCACACCCTGCAGGCTAACCTCCAGGGTTTCAGCGCTGGCGGCCGACAGGCCCAGACTGGCCAGCAGCCCGGCCAGCCAGAGGGTCCGCGGTTTTCTCAGGAACGCGTCAGTCATCTCCGTATCTCCTCTCAGTCGGCCACCGGCCAGCAGCGGCGCCGGAACCAGCCGGTCACCGACAGCCGCCCGGCCCGGGTCGGCAGCACTTCATGACGGATCTCGCCAGACAGAAACACCACCAGGGTACCGCCCCTGGGCGGAATGTCCAGCGTCCCGCCCTGCTCCAGATACATCCGCATGCAGCCTTCATCGGCCGGCTGCCACTGCTCGTTCAGATATGCCACGGCGGTGACGGTACGGCAGTCATCATCCCGGAACCGGTCCAGGTGGGTTTTATAGAAGGTGCCGGGCGGATAAAAGGCAAAGTGGCATTCAAACTCTTCAAGGCCAAGGAAAAAGGTCCGGTTCAGGGTCTGGCGCAACTGCTCCATCCGGGCCAGCCAGGCATCACTGGCCGGCGACTGGCCGGGCTCCAGCCACTGGATGTGATCGCCCCGTACTGCCTCATCAACCGCCTGGGCCCCGGCCCGGCCAATCCCGGCCGGGACCAGCCGTCCCGCCGCCACCCGCTGCCGGCACTCCCCGGCCAGCGCCTGCACCGTATCACCAGAAATAAAGTTTTCCTGCAGGGCCCAGCCCTGCCTGGCCAGGTCATCAATAACCGATTGAAATTGCACCAGCAGATGCTCCCGTGAAGAGGTCAGCGAGTCTAGGCGGGAACGCTGGCGCCTGCATCCATGCCGCTGCGGTATTTTTGCCGCACCCCTAAAGCCGTGCCGCCAGCCAGGCCAGATACTGCTGGCGCAGGGCCGGACACTCATTGGCCAGATGGTGACGGGCCGCCGGCAGATGCAGGACGTCCGGACCGGCAAACTTCCGGGCCAGCACCTGCAGGTTATACGGCCCGTCCACCGTCGTATCCTGCCCGCCCTGCACAATCAGCGGCGCTGGCCCGGCCTGCGGTGCGGCGGCCTCGATCCGGTAGATCCAGCGCTCCAGGGCACCCACCCAGGCCAGCGGCAGGATACGCGCCTGCAGCGGGTCACCCCGGCGCACAAACTGCAGGAACTGCCGGTCGCTGCTGTTGGCCCCATAGCTGCGTGGAACCTGCCGCAGCCAGGGGCGCAGCAGATGGTACAGGGCACAGGACAGCCGCCAGTTCCGGGGCCGCACCAGCGGCGCCAGCAGCAAACAGCGGCCGGGTTCTGCCCGCGGCGGACCCAGCAGCAGGTGATCCACCAGAATCGCCCCGCCAGTACTCTGGCCCAGCAGATGCCAGGGCGCCGGCAGGGCCAGGCGGCGGGCCTCGGCCAGCAGCGCCTGCAACACCTGCTGGTATTCGGCAAAGTCGCGGATGCTGGCCGGTGCGCCACTGGACAGCCCATGGCCCGGCAGGTCACAGGCCAGCACGGCCAGATTCAGCGACAGGCCCCAGTCGACCAGATGCCGGTACAAGCCCATATGGTCGTAATAGCCATGCAGCAGCAACAGGCTGCCCACCGGCTGCTCCGGCCACCAGGCCTGAACGGCCAGGTCATAATCCAGCACCCGGCACAGGCCCAGCCGGCTGAGAATCCGTGGCCGCTGCGGCAGATCCAGGCCGTAAAACACCTGATAGCGGCGCACGCTGGCCGGAGAGGCCCGGGACGGGTCAAGTGGTCCCAGCTGCTGGCGCAGGATGTGCGGCGGCCACCAGCCGGCCAGTTGCGGGTCAGTCATGCTCATTCCTCGGGACAGGCCAGCCCGCCATTGTCAGGGACAGAACTGACCGGCCGATGACAGCCACCTTATCCGGTGGCCATTTCACGCAGCGCCCGCTGCCGGTTGCACCCGGCCCGCCGGGACAGCCACCAGACCACCAGGGTCATCAGCGCGACCGCCAGCAGGATCAAACTCGCTACCCCGTTGATTTCCGGTTCGACCCCCAGCCGCACTGCCCAAAAAATCTCCATGGGTAACGTGGTGGCGCCCGGCCCCGAAACAAAGCTGGCCAGCACCAGATCATCCAGCGACAGGGCAAAAGACATCATCCCGCCGGCCAGCAGCGAGGGAGCAATCATCGGTACGGTAATCAGGAAAAACACCCGCAGCGGCCGGGCGCCAAGGTCCATGGCGGCTTCCTCGATGGACCGGTCCAGCTCCTGCAGCCGGGCCGCCACCACCACAGCCACATAGGCGGAACAGAAGGTACTGTGGGCAATCCACACCGTAACCAGCCCGCGCTCGGCCGGCCAGCCCAGCCACTGGCCCATGCCAACAAACAGCAGCAGCAGGGACAGGCCGGTAATGACCTCGGGCATCACCAGCGGCGCGGTAACCAGGCCGGCAAACAGGGTCCGCCCCCGGAAGCGCGGCAGGCGGGTCAGCACAAAGGCCGCCAGGGTCCCCAGCACCACAGCGGTCAGGGCTGAACAGAATGCCACCTGCAGCGAACGGCCCACCGCACCCAGCAGCTGGCTGTTGTTAGCCAGCCCCTGATACCAGCGGGTAGACCAGCCGCCCCAGACGGTTACCAGACGGGAAGCATTAAAGGAATACACCACCAGGACCAGCATGGGCAGATAGATAAATGCCAGCCCGAGGCCCAGCATCACGCCAGAAAAACGGCAATGCTTCACGGCCTGCCCTCCAGTTCCCGGCTCTGGTTGCGGTTAAACAGCAGCACCGGCAGGGTCAGGATGACCAGCATCACTACCGCCAGCGCCGAAGCCACCGGCCAGTCCCGGTTGTTGAAAAATTCCTGCCACAACACCTTGCCGATCATCAGGGTTTCCGGGCCACCCAGCAGCTCGGGAATCACAAACTCGCCCATGGCCGGAATAAAGACCAGCATGCAGCCGGCCACGATGCCGTTACGCGACAATGGCACGGTAATGCGCCAGAAACAGGTCAGGCGATGGGCCCCCAGATCAGCAGCAGCCTCCAGCAGGGCCGGATCATGCCGTACCAGGCTGGCGTACAGCGGCAGCACCATAAAGGGCAGATAGGCATACACCACCCCGATATACACCGCCGTATCCGAATTGAGCAGGGCCAGCGGCTGCCCGGTCAGGCCCAGCCCCTGCAGCAGGCTGTTCAGCAGGCCATGCGGACTGAGAATGCCCAGCCAGGCGTAAACCCGGATCAGGATGGCCGTCCAGGTCGGCATCATCAGCAACAGCAGCAGCACCCGCTGCCATTCCGGCCTGGCCCGGGCAATCGCATGGGCCATCGGATAGCCCAGCAGCAGGCACAGCAGGGTGCTGATGGCCGCAATTTTCAGCGAACCCAGACAGGCCGCCAGATACAGCGGGTCTTCACCGAGAAAGCGGTAGTTCTCCAGATTGCCCAGCCAGTGCAGCTGGCCGTCCAGACGCTCCAGCAAATCGCCATAGGGTGGAATGGCAATGGTTGCGGTGGCCAGGCTGATCTTGGCCACAATGACAAAGGGCACCAGAAAAAACAGCAGCAGCCATAGATAAGGGACCGCAATAACAGCCCGGCGGCCCCGGAACAGCGTGGCCCCCTTCATGACGGCAGCACCATGCCGCTGGCCGCTTCCCAGCTCAGAAAAACCGGGTCGCCCGGGGCAGGCCGGTCGGTCAGCCGGGCGGTATTGGCAAACAGGGCCTGCACCTGCTGCCCGGAGGGCAGCCGCACGTGATACAGCGAATGGCCACCCAGATAGGCAATCTCCTGGACGATACCGCTAGCCTGGTTGACTGGCGGCTGCCCCGTTTCTGGCTGGCGGCTGATATGGATCTGCTCGGGGCGCAAGGCATAGGTCAACGGCTGGCCGGAAGGCAGGGGCCGCGCCGGCGCACAGTACACCGGATGCTCCAGCTGCGCGCAGCGCAGCAGCGTACCCTGCGCCTGCTGTTCCAGCAGATGGCCCTCAAACAGGTTGACGCTGCCAATAAACTCGCAGACCAGCCGGTTGACCGGCTGCTCATAAACCTCCACCGGCGTACCCACCTGTTCGATC
>DIDB01000107.1 GCA_002417905.1 Pseudomonadaceae bacterium UBA5811 | reverse complement strand
GCCGCCAATCACCACGGTGGCCAGTGGCCGCTGCACCTCGGCGCCAGTTCCGGTGGCCAGGGCCATGGGTACGAAGCCCAGTGAGGCGACCAGCGCCGTCATCAGCACCGGGCGAAGCCGGGTCAGGGCACCGGTATGGACAGCCTGGGCCACGCTGACGCCTGTCTCCCGCAAATTGCGGATAAAGGACAGCATGACCAGGCCGTTCAGCACCGCGACCCCGGACAGGGCAATAAAGCCGACCCCGGCTGAAATGGACAGCGGCATATCCCTCAGGAACAGGGCAGCCACCCCGCCAGTCAGGGCAAACGGAATGCCGGTAAAGACCAGCAGGCCATCCCGGACATCACCAAACATCATGAACAGCAGCATAAAAACCAGCACAAGAGCCACAGGCACCACCACCTTCAGGCGGTTGAGCGCCGACTCCAGCTGCTCGAACTGCCCTCCCCAGGTCAGCCAGTAACCGGCCGGAATGTCCACCTCGCGCTGCAGCCGGGCACTGGCTTCTGTCACAAAGGAGCCGATATCCCGCCCGCGCACGTTGGCCGTCACAATAACCAGCCGCTTGCCGTTTTCCCGGCTCACCTGGTTGGGACCGGGCGCCAGATCCAGCCGGGCAACTTCACCCAGGGTCACAAAACCACCCGGGCGCCCGGTATTGCCGGCCGGCATGGGAATCAGCAGCCGGGACAGGCCCTGCAGATCGGTACGCTGCTCGTCTGCCAGACGGATCACCAGCTCAAAACGCCGGTCTCCCTCAAACAGGGTACTGGCCGTGCGCCCACCCACCGCCACCGCCACCGTATCCTGGATATCCCGGATATTCAGCCCATAACGGGCAGCCCGGTTGCGGTCAATATCCACAGTCAGTACCGGTAGCCCGCTGGTCTGTTCAACCTTGACCTCGGAGGCTCCGGACACCTTCTGCAGGACTGCCGCAATTTTCTGGGCCTGGGCATTCAGCACCTCACGGTCATCCCCGAACACCTTGACCGCCACATCACTGCGCACCCCGGAAATCAGCTCGTTGAAACGCAGCTGGATCGGCTGGGAAATTTCATAAAGATTACCTGGTACCGACCCGCTGGCAGCCTGCAGCTCATCAATCAGCGCCTCCCGGGATTTTCCCGGATCAGGCCATTGCTCTTTGGGCTTCAGCATCACATAGCCGTCGGACACATTAGGCGGCATCGGGTCCGAAGCAATCTCGGCCGTTCCGGTCCGGGCAAAGAAACGCTCGACCTCAGGCATCTTCTCCAGTACGGCTTTCTCCAGGATTTCCTGCATCTGCAGGGACTGCTCCAGACCGGTACTGGGAGCCCGCATCGCCTGCAGGGCAAAATCCCCCTCGCTGAGGCTGGGAATAAACTCACTGCCCAGCCGGGTCGTCATCAACCCGGACAGCACTACCAGTACAACTGCCAGGGTAAACACCAGTGGCCGGTTGTGGATCACCCCATCCAGCAGCGGCTCATAAATGCGCGTCGCCCGCAGCATCAGCCAGTTTTCCTTTTCCTCAACCCGGCCATTGATAAACAGGGCCACCGCAGCCGGAACAAAGGTGATGGATAGCAACAGGGCGCCCACCAGGGCAATCACCACGGTAAAGGCCATCGGGTGGAACATCTTGCCCTCCACACCGGACAGGGCAAAGATCGGCAGGTACACCACCATGATGATCAGCTGGCCAAACAGCAGGGCTCGCCGCGCTTCTTTCGAGGCAGCAAAAACCTCGTGCAGCCGCTCGGAGCGGCTCAGCAGCCGCCCCCGGTGCTGCTGGGCATGGGCCAGCCGGCGAAGGGCGTTTTCCACAATCACCACGGCACCATCCACGATAATCCCGAAGTCCAGCGCGCCAAGACTCATCAGATTGGCACTGACCCGGTTGGCCAGCATGCCACTGAAGGTGAACAACATGGCCAGTGGAATTACCATGGCCACCAGCAGGGCAGCGCGCAGATTCCCGAGGAACAGGAACAGGACCACGATCACCAGGACCGCGCCCTCGACCAGATTTTTTTTGACCGTACCAATGGCCTTGTCCACCAGATTGGTGCGGTCATATACCGTGACGGCCCGTACACCCTGTGGCAGGCTGCGGTTGATTTCCTCCATTCTGGCCGCCACGGCCCGGGATACGGTCCGGCTGTTCTCGCCCACCAGCATGAACACGGTTCCCAGCACCACTTCACGGCCATTTTCTGTGGCCGCCCCCGTTCGCAGACCGTGATCAATACTGACCCGGGCCACATCCTGGATCTGGATGGGGGTGCCTCCCACATTGGCCAGCAGGATGCTGGCAATATCCGCGACATCCCTGACCTGCCCCGGCGAGCGCACAATCAGCTGTTCACCATTGCGCTCAATAAACCCGGCCCCGACGTTTTCATTATTCAGTCCGACGGCCGTGATCAGGTCTGTCAGGGTCAGGTTATAGGCTGCCAGCCGCTCCATGTCCGGAGCAATCAGGAACTGTTTGGTATAGCCGCCGATGGTGTTGATTTCGGCTACGCCGGGCACATTGCGCAGCTGCGGCTTGATGATCCAGTCCTGGATTTCTTTCAGGTCAAGCGCGGTATAAGGCGTCCCGTCTGCCTTGCGGGCCGTTTCATCGGCCTCGACAGTCCACATGAAAATTTCGCCCAGCCCGGTGGAAATCGGCCCTAGCATCGGCTCAATACCCAGTGGCAGCTGGCCACGGATCGACTGCAGGCGTTCGGTAACCAGCTGGCGGGCAAAATAGAGGTCCGTCCCCTCGCGGAAAATAACCGTCACCTGGGACAGGCCACTGCGCGACAGCGAACGGGTCTGCTCCAGATGCGGCAGGCCGGCCATGGCGGTTTCAATCGGATAGGTGATCCGTTGCTCACTCTCTAGCGGTGAGTAGCCCGGTGCCCCGGTATTGATCTGGACCTGGACATTGGTGATATCCGGCACCGCATCAATCGGCAGCTGGCCATAGCTGTACACACCAATGCCAGCCATGCCCAGCACGGCCAGCAGCACCAGATAGCGCTGCTCGATCGCGAATTGGATAATGCGTTCAAACATGCTCTGGCCCTACTCTGACGACTCGGCCGACCCCTTGGCCAGCTCGGATTTCAGGATGAAGCTGCCCGCTCCGGCAACCCGCTCACCGGCAGCCAGCCCCTGCAGGATTTCTGCCTGGCGGCCATCCTGCAGCCCCAGGATAACCGGCCGGACCACAAAGCCGCGATCATCCCGGACAAAGACCACCGGCTGTTCATCAACCGTCTGGATCGCCGCCATCGGTACCCGCACCCGGGCCTCACGCGCCCCTGTGGTCACCCGTACGGAAACAAACAGGCCGGGCCGCCAGGCACCATCCGGGTTTTCCAGGGTAATTCTGGCCAGGGCGGTCCGGGTCTGGATGCCCAGCAGATTGCCCACATAGGACACCGTGCCGGTCACGCTGGCATCCAGATCCGGGGATATCACCCGGGCTACCCGGCCCACCTGGACATAACGCAGATCCCGGGGGGCAATGCTGAAATTGGCCCAGACCCGTGACAGATCAGAGATGGTGAAGGCGCTGTTGGTCGTATTGCTGAGGCTGGTACTTTCCGCCCCGGTATTCAGGCCGTTGACGTTCTCACCCTGCGCCAGCCGGCGGGCAACCACCACACCATCAAAGGGGGCCCGCAGCTCGTAATTGCTGCCTTTGCCGTTACCGGTATCCCCAAAGGAGCTCACTTTCTGCCGGGCATTCTGCAGTTCAATTTCGGCCGTCTGCCAGACCTGACGGGCCTCCTGAAAGTCCTGCTGGGCCGAGATGCCCTCTTCCCACAGCTTGCGCTCCCGCTCGTACTTGAGGCGGGCCAGCTCCAGACGCCGCTGGGCCGCGGAAGCCTCACTGCGCAGCTCGGAAATTTCCTGGCTGGAAATAACAGCCAGCAGCTGGCCCTTCCTGACCCGTTCGCCCAGATCCGCCCGGACCTGCTGCACCACACCAGAAACCAGCGGCAAGACATAGGCCGTGCGATTTTCGTCAAAGCCGATTTCTCCCGGGAAAGTCACCTCGGTGGTAATCGGTCCGGGGGCAGCCGCAATCAGCTCGATACCCGCAGTGGCTACCTGGGCATCACTCAGCTCGACCAGAGTTTCCTGGCGGGCTTCTTCTGCTCCGCCAGCCGGTCCGGCTTCCGGCCCGCTGGCCGGGGCCGGCTCCCTGAGCAGGATCAATGCCCCCAGGGCAACTCCGACCAGCACAATCACGAAGGTGGCCGTACCTTGCTTTCTGTCCATCACAACTCCTGACCCGTTCATTGAAAGCCGTTTCAACGGGCCTTCAAGACAAATGCATCACCATAAATGCGCTCGATCTGCGCCCAGGCCCGGGTCACATCTCCCACGGCCTGCAGGTATTCGGTACGTGCGGACAGCAGGGTCCTCTGGGCATCCAGCACGTCAATGAACTCAAACTTGCCCGCCTCAAACCCCCGGGTAATGTTGTCCAGAGTCTGCCGGGCCGCCGGAATAATCGTCTCGCTCAGCGAGTGCACGGATATCAGCGCGGCCTGCCACTGGGCCAGCGACTGGCGAGTTTCGGCCTGCAGGCGCAGCTCCGTGGCATTGCGCACATCCCGGGACTGCCCCACCCGCTTGCTGGCGGCGTAAATATTCCCCTGGTTGCGGTCAAACAATGGCAGTGGCAGGGAGACCCCCACCACCAGCACATTGCGGTTGACCTCCCCCAGCCGCTTGTTGCCCAGGGTCACGGCCAGATCAGGAATCCGGTTGGCCTTTTCCAGTGCGACCGAAGCTTCGTTCTGCTCGATCTGCCGGGCAGCCAGCTGGAGCAGCCGGGTATTTTTCAGACGATCCAGCAAAATCTCCTCGGCCGGAACCGGCGGGAAATACTGGATATTGCCTTCTACCTGGCGGAAAGGCGGCACACTGCTGCCCAGCAGGGCTGTCAGGTTGCGATAAGCCACAGTCAGATCCCTCTGGGCCCGGTTCAGTCCCAGGCTGACCTCGGCCAGCTGCACCTGGCTGCGCCGTGCCTCGATGGGCGAAGAGCGCCCGGCCTGGACCTGGGTATTGGCCACGGACAGGCCCCGCTCTGCCACCGCCCGGTTCTGTTCGGCCAGCTTGAGCTGCTCCTGGGCAATCAGCGCTGCATAAAACGCTTCAATGATGTCAGCCCGCAGCTGGTTGCGCTGCTGCTCGAACTGCAAGGCCGCAATCGACTGGCCATGAGCAGCCACCTCCATGCGGGCACTGCGCTTGCCACCCGTCAGGATTTTCTGGGTGACAGCAACCGTTACCTCGCCCTGGGTTCCAGTATCCTCGGAATACCAAGATGCCTCCGGGTTGGGCAACAGGCTGGCCTGCTGGTGGCCGCCGTCGGCAATATCCATATTCCAGCGGACTGCAGCCAGATCCGGGTTGGCGGCCTCGGCATCCTCCAGTGCCCTGGGCAGGGTCAGGCTCTGCCCGGAAAGACTGGCGGCCTGGGTGGCGGCCGGGCCGCCAGTCAGGGCCACAATAAAACAGCTCAGGAGCCACAACTTTGACTTCATGGATTCAACTTGGAAGCTCAATCAGGGAAGATGACAGCCATCAGGACAGCAAAAGCCTGAAACCAGCCCGGCTTACTATAGCCAGCCTATCCTAGCGTCAGGATGACCTGAAAATTACAAATCTGTAAGGTTTGTACAAATGACGGGCAACCCCGGCCCGATCCGGGCGGGGGTTGCCATAAACCACTGAGGCTACTCGGACTTGCCTGATTTGCCCATGCTGGTGGGCATGGCGGCCAAGCTGCCATTCATCTCGCGACAGGTTCCGGACAGGGTCTGTCCACCACGGGTGGTGAATGAAACGCTGTCACCGGCAGATTTGCCATCACAGGCCTTGACTGCCTCGGGTGGCGGCCCCATCGGCCGCTGATGATCATCCTTGCCAGGATGCTCTGGCATGGCGGCCAGCTTGCCATCCAGTTCGCGACAGGTTGCCGAAACCGTCTGGCCATCCCGCCGGGTCATGGACACCGTATCGCCCGCACTCTTGCCCGAGCAGGCCGTATACGCCTCAGCCGGCGGCTGCATATGATGCCCCCGGGCCGATGACGAGCTGCTGCTGTCATCGGCGGCCATGGCCAGGGGGGCAACCAGCCCGGCAAGCAGTACGGCATAAAAGGGTTTGCGCATGGTTTACCTCACTCAGTGTTATTGGCCCCTTTTATGTAAGCACATAAGGCATCGGCTTCCTCCAGATTTTTACGGCCCGCTCCGGATGCCATTCATCATGCATTCAGTTGACCGAGCACAGGTTGTCCATACCGGGCTCCCGTACAATCATCCTGCCGCCCTGGCCAACAATCACGCTGCAAGCAAGTAAGGATGGATTCATGACCCGAATCGTCGGTGGCTGCCTGTGTGGTGCGATACGCTACCGGGCCGAAGAACAGACCCGGCCTGTCATCACGGTGGTCTGCCATGCCCGGGACTGCCAGAAACTGAGCGGTTCGGCCTTTGCTATCCTGCTGGCGGTCCCGAAAGGCAAACTGCATTTCACGGGACCGTCCCCAAGCAGCTATACCAGCCGGGACGCCAGCAACCTTGAGGTCACCCACAGGTTCTGCCCGCACTGCGGATCGCCCCTGGTATCGGAAATGACCGCAACTCCGGCACTGGTCTGGCTCAAGGCGGGCACCCTGGACAACCCCTCCTGGGTCAGACCCCAGGCCAATATCTGGTGTGAAACGGCCCTGCCCTGGGTCAGTATCAGCGAAGAGATTCCACGCTTTCTGCAAGAAATGCCCATGGGCAGGACCGGATAGCAGCACCCTGTCTTTTCAG
This sequence comes from Pseudomonadaceae bacterium UBA5811, assembly GCA_002417905.1. Classification (GTDB taxonomy): domain Bacteria; phylum Pseudomonadota; class Gammaproteobacteria; order Pseudomonadales; family Pseudomonadaceae; genus Azomonas. The sequence goes on along the minus strand of DIDB01000107.1, from coordinate 3,806 downwards.
CTTTAATACCAGACCCATGCCGCAACCCGTCAGGAGCTCCAGGCTTGAACCCCAGTGTTGAACGCATTCTGATCACCAACGACGATGGAATCCATGCCCCTGGACTGGGCGTCCTGCTGGAGGTCGCCCAGTCGCTGGCCGAAGAGGTCTGGGTGGTGGCCCCGGACAACGACCAGAGCGGTATTTCCCATGCCCTGAGCCTGCATCATCCATTGCGGGTCAGCCGTTACGGCGGGCGGCGCTACTCCGTTTCAGGGACCCCGGCCGACTGCGTGGCCATGGCAGTCTGCCAGCTGATGGACCATCCGCCCCAGCTGCTGCTGTCCGGTATCAATCACGGCGCCAATCTCGGGGTGGAAACCGTGTTTTCCGGTACGGTGGGTGCCGCCATGGCCGGACTGCTGCTGGGCATTCCATCCATTGCCCTAAGCCAGACGTCGACCCGGCGGGAAACCATCCGCTGGGAGACCGCCCGCCAGCTGGCGGGCGGAGTCATCCGCCAGTTGCTGGCGGCCGGCTGGGACAGCACTGCCTGTCTGAATGTCAACTTTCCGGATGTACCTGCCGATCAGGCCCTGCCCATGGAAATCACCAGCCAGGGCACCGGGCGTATGGAAAGCCTGCAGATCACGGGCCGGACTGACCTGCGCGAACAGGGTTATTTCTGGCTGAGCATTGACCGCCATGACCGGCCGGATGAAGACGGCACGGAAACGGCAGTCATCGCCAAAGGCGGTATTTCCGTAACGCCACTGCGTTTCGAACGGACCGAACCCGGGGTCGCCGAAAAGTTGCGCCGCCAGCTGACCGAAAACTGAGCAGCCAGAGGCCCCGCAACGGGGCCTTCCCTCAGTTCGGAACGTAGATCTGGTCAAAAACTCCGCCATCATTGAAGTGGATCTGCTGGATCTGGCTCCATGGGCCAAAAGTTTTAACCACTGGCAGCAGCTCCACCGCCGGGAAACGCGCCCGAAACTCGGCCAGGATTTGCGGGTTGCGCGGGCGCAGGTAATTTTCTGCGGCAATGCGCTGCCCCTCATCCGACCACAGGTACCCAAGATAAGCCTCCGCCTGCATCCGGGTGCCCTTCCGGTCCACGACCTTGTCAACCACAGTCACTGGCGGCTCGGCCTCCGCCGATATGCTGGGATAAACCACTTCAAAATTGCCCCGGCCAAACTCGCGGGCGATCATTTCCGCCTCATTTTCAAACGAAACCAGCACATCACCGATCTGGTTCTGCATGAACGTGGTGGTCGCTGCCCGGCCACCGGTATCCATCACCGGTACCTGGCGGAACAACCGACCCACAAACGTTTTGGCCGCCTGTTCATCACCCCCGGTTTTCAGTACATAACCCCAGGCCGACAGATAGGTATACCGGCCATTACCCGAGGTTTTCGGGTTGGGGATCACCAGAGTGACGCCCTCTTTCAGCAGGTCGGGCCAGTCCCGGATCCCTTTGGGATTGCCCTTGCGCACAATAAATACGGTAGATGAAGTAAAGGGCACACTGCCATCAGGCAGACGGCTGGCCCAGTTCTCCGGAATCAGGTCACCATGGGCATGCAGGGCATCAATATCCGTAGCCATGTTCATGGTGATGACATCCGCCTGCAGCCCGTCAATCACCGCCCGGGCCTGTTTGCTGGAACCACCGTGGGACATCTGGATATTCAGGGGTGTCCCCCCCTCCGCCTGCCAGTGCTTGAGGAAGGCCGCGTTGTACTGGCGGTAAAAATCACGCATCACGTCATAAGAAACGTTCAGCAGGGTTGCCGCCTGGCTGCTGGCGGCAAAAGCCAGACCCGCAGCCAGCAGTGATGCAGAAAACAGTCGTTTCATGGAATTCCCCGGACAGATAAAAATCACCAGGACGGGAAAGCGGAGCCCCGCCAGCTGGCTGTTCTGGCGCAGGGTAAACCGGCTTGCTTAGATTAAAAAATATTATTTTATAATCAGCTTATTCCCATTTTTAAACAGCCGCCCCAAGGATAGCGCGCCAGGCTCTTTTTATTCAGATGGACCACTGGGCATTTACTTTTTGCGACATATTCATAATGTCAAATGATGTGATTATATGTAGCCCAATAAACATAAACTCTGCCATAGCAGCACCAGGGGAAACGCAACACCATGGTCATGCCTGCCCATCCAGACCCTGCAACCCGTTCGCCTGCCGGCAAACCCCGCCCGCTCCTGAGCAAGGAGTACATCGGTTTTCTGGCGGTCTGGTGGGCTATTTCAGTGATGGCCTGCTTTGAGTTTGAACTGTCCCAGGATGCACTGCTGACGCTGATGGATATTCCGCTGGTCATGCTCCGGCAGCTGCTGGCAGTGGCCAGTCTGGCCGGGCTCTGGTCAATGCTCGGCCCGCTTCATCGCGTTAAAACCCGACGCCAGCCCAGTTAATATTACCAAAAGACATATACTGATTCTTAAATAATATTTTTTAATATAAAAAAATCATTCTAGGCTCTGCTGCACATTCCGTTCAGATCAGCCCGCCAGATGCCCCGGCCGGGTGGATGAGCAGAGCACTGGAGTCCGTCATCATGCCATTCCATCGTCTGCCCCATATTCTGGTAGCCCTGCTACTGAGCAGTCCAGCGCTGGCCAGCAGCCTGCTCAATGTTTCCTATGATCCAACCCGGGAGCTGTACACCGAGTACAATGCAGCTTTTGACCGTTACTGGCAGACCCTTGGCCATAAGCCCGTAGTGATCCGCCAGTCCCATGGCGGCTCTGGCAAACAGGCCCGGGCAGTCATTGATGGCCTGGCAGCCGACGTGGTGACTCTGGCGCTGGCAGGTGATATCGATGAAATCCAGCGCAAGGCTGGGCTGCTCCCGGAAAACTGGCAGCAGCGGCTGCCTCACGCCAGTACGCCCTACACTTCAACCATTGTATTTCTGGTGCGCAAGGGCAACCCCAAAGGGATCCGTGACTGGGCCGATCTGGTTAAACCCGGTGTGGACGTAATTACCCCCAATCCGAAAACCTCAGGGGGTGCACGCTGGAATTTCCTTGCCGCCTGGGCATGGGCCAGACAGCAGTATGGCGATGACAGCCAGGCCCGGGCCTTTGTTGAACAGCTTTACCGGCAGGTTCCCGTTTTGGATACCGGTGCCCGTGGCTCAACCGTTACGTTTGTCAACAACCAGATCGGCGATGTGCTGCTGGCCTGGGAAAACGAAGCATTCCTGGCCCTGAAGGAGCCCGGAGGCCAACAGGCCCTGGAAATTATCGTGCCCACGCTATCCATTCTCGCCGAACCTCCGGTAGCGCTGGTAGACCACAATGTGGAACGCAACGGGACCCGGACAGTGGCGGAAGCCTACCTCCAGTACCTGTACAGTCCGGAAGGCCAACAGATTGCCGCCAGGCATTTTTACCGGCCCCGGGATCCCGAAGTAGCGGCCCGCTTTGCCGGGCAGTTTCCCGCCCTGAAACTGGTGACCATTGACCAGGCATTTGGGGGCTGGACAAACGCCCAGCAGCGCTTTTTCAGCGATGGCGGCCTCTTCGACCAGATCTATCAGGCTCCCTGAGTCTGACTCACGCAAGCAGCAAGGATTCATCACGCCATGTTCCGACGCACTCCCTCTCCGGTCATTCCGGGCTTCGGCCTGACGCTGGGCTACACGCTGGTGTATCTCAGCCTGCTGGTCCTGATTCCGCTGGGTGCCCTGTTCCTGAAAAGCAGCCAGCTGAGCGGGGACCAGCTTCTCGGCATCCTGAGCAGTGCCCGGCTGCTGGCCGCACTCAAACTCAGCGTTGGTGCTGCCCTGCTGGCCGCCCTGCTC
>DIDB01000019.1 GCA_002417905.1 Pseudomonadaceae bacterium UBA5811 | reverse complement strand
AAATCGACCTGCCGGCTGCCGCCCGCGCCCTGCGCTGGAGTGGCGAGGCCATCGACAAGCTGTATGGTGAGGTGGCTCCCACGCCAGCCGATCAGCTGGGGCTGGTGACCCGGGAGCCGGTCGGGGTGGTGGCCGCCATTGTGCCCTGGAATTTTCCGCTGCTGATGGCCTGCTGGAAACTGGGCCCGGCACTGGCCTGTGGCAACTCGGTGGTGCTGAAACCCTCGGAAAAATCACCGCTGACCGCCATCCGTCTGGCCGCCCTGGCGCTGGAGGCCGGGCTGCCACCTGGTGTGCTCAATGTGCTGCCAGGTTTTGGCAACCAGGTAGGCCGTGCCCTGGGCCTGCATGATGATGTGGACTGTCTGGTGTTTACCGGCTCGACCCGGGTGGCCCGCCAGCTGATGGTTTATGCCGGTGAATCCAATATGAAGCGGGTCTGGCTGGAAGCGGGTGGCAAAAGCCCGAATATCGTCTTTGCCGATGCGCCGGATCTGGCGGCTGCTGCCGAAGCAGCCGCCAGTGCCATTGCCTTCAACCAGGGCCAGGTCTGTACGGCCGGTTCGCGGCTGCTGGTTGAGCATCGTCTCCGTGAGCGTTTTGTACCCATGGTGGCCGAGGCCCTGCAGGCCTGGCAGCCGGGGCATCCGCTGGACCCGCAGACCCGGCTGGGCGCCCTGGTGGACGGGCAGCAGCTGCAGACGGTACAGGGCTATATCCGGGCCGGGCTGGCCGAAGGGGCCCGGTTGCGGCAGGGGGGTGAGCCGGTATGGGCGGAAGGCGGTGGTTTTTATATGGCGCCGGCCCTGTTTGAGGGAGTGCACAACGGGATGCGGATTGCCCGGGAGGAGATTTTTGGCCCGGTGCTGTCCGTGCTGGAATTTGCCACGGACGAGGAGGCTGTGGCCATGGCTAACGACAGCCACTACGGGCTGGCGGCTGCGGTCTGGACCCGCGATCTGGGGCGGGCCCACCGGGTGGCCCGGGCGCTGCGGGCGGGCAGTGTCTGGGTTAACCAGTACGACGGTGGTGACATGACGGCGCCCTTCGGGGGCTACAAACAGTCTGGTAATGGCCGGGATAAATCCCTGCATGCCTTTGACAAGTACACCGAGCTGAAAGCCACCTGGATTCAGCTGTAGCCCGGGGGAGTACCGTGCCATGTCCGAATCATTCCGGGTCTGGGACGGGCCATTGCGCCTGTTCCACTGGCTGCTGGCTGCCAGTGTCGGCGGAGCCCTGCTGACGGGCTGGCTGGGCGGCAACCTGATGCCCTGGCACGGACGGCTGGGGCTGGCCGTTCTGGGCCTGCTGGTTTTCCGGCTGCTCTGGGGGTTATGGGGTTCCGGCTATGCCCGCTGGCGTTACCTGCTGGCCACGCTGCCCGGTCTCCGGGAGGAGCTGCAGGGTCGCTGGCGGCGGCCGGGCCACAGTCCGGCGGGAGTGCTGGCCGTTCTGGCCCTGCTGGGGCTGCTGGCCCTGCAACTGGCCACGGGTCTGCTGGCCGATGATGAGATTGCCTTTCACGGCCCGCTGCAGCCGCTGGCCAGTCCGGATACCAGCCAGGCGCTGACCCGGCTGCACCGGCAGCTCTGGCCCTGGCTGCTGGGGATGATCAGTCTGCATCTGCTGGCCATCCTGTTTTATGTCCGGATCAGGCGACGGCCCCTGCTGCGGGCCATGCTGACCGGCCGGATGCCGAAGACGGGGGCCGGCCAGCAGGATGCCCGTGGGGGTGGCTGGAGCCGGGCCAGCCTGGCCCTGCTGCTGGCGGCGCTGCTGGTGATGGCGGTCCAGATGTGGCCGGAGTGGCGGGTGGCTGTACCGCCCCCGGCCGCCGGAGTGCCGGACTGGTAAGCCTCAGTTGCGGAAGGCGCTGTAGCAGGCCTTGCAGGCGGCCCCGGTTTCACCGAAGGCGATCCTGAGGGCATCCCTGTCGCCTTTGGCCGCTGCGCTGGCCAGTTTCCGGGTAGCCGTGTTGAGCTCGCCGGCCAGCTGGGCGGCCTTGTCCCGCTGGGCAAAAAACTCCGGTTTCAGCCGGGTTTTGTCGCCCAGTTTGTCCGTTGCCGTGCCGGGGCCATACAGGGCACCCATGCCGGAGCTGGCGATGGACGCAATGGCTCCGGCGGCGGCCTGTACCTGCCTGGCATCGTAGTGGCCGCCATCCAGCTGCTCCTTGATCCGGCCCATATTCCAGGCCATATAGCGGTAGCCGGCCTGGCGGTACTCCACCTGTTTTTCCGGAGCCAGGCTGTCTGCCCGGGCCAGCAGGACGGTGCCGAGCAGCAGGCTGCCGGTGATCAGTGCTTTCATGGGGATTACTCCTCTTGGCTGGATGTCCGGCATAGTCTGGCCCGGCTCAGCCGGGCTGGCCAGCCGGCTGCTGCTGGGTAATGCAGTGAATGTTGCCGCCGCCCAGCAGGATTTCCCGGCCGGGCAGCATCACCACCTCCCGTCCGGGAAAGCAGCGCTGCAGGATCTGCGCGGCCTGCAGGTCGGCCGGATCAGCAAAGGCCGGGGCGATGATGCCGCCATTGACGATCAGGAAGTTCACGTAAGAGGCCGCCAGCGGCTGGCCGGGCCGGCGGGGCTGGCTGCCGGGAACCGGGTCGATGCTGGCACACTCGTCTTCGCTGGCCAGCAGGGGGACTGGCAGGGGCAGCCGGTGGACCTGCAGGGGCCGGTTCCGGGCATCCCGGCTGCGCTCCAGTACCGCCAGGGCTTCCCGGCAGCGCCGGTAATTGGGACTGGCCGGGTCATCGGTCCAGGCCAGCAGCACTTCACCGGGCCGGACAAAGCAGCAGAAGTTGTCGATATGGCCATCGGTTTCATCATCGGCCAGTCCCCGGGGCAGCCAGATGATCCGTTCCACGCCCAGCTGGCTGGCCAGCTGCCGGCTGATCTGCCCGCGGTTGTACTGCGGATTGCGGTTGGGGTTGAGCAGGCATTCTTCAGTGGTCAGCAGGGTGCCCTCGCCGTCCACATGGATGGCGCCGCCTTCCAGCACAAAGTGCCCGGTACGGTAGCGGGGACAGCCTTCCAGCTGCAGGATCTTGCCGGCCAGCTGGTCGTCACGCTGCCACGGCCAGTACAGCCCGCCCTGCAGGCCGCCCCAGGCGTTGAAGGTCCAGTCCACACCACGCACGTTGCCGCGCCGGTTGATGACAAAGGTCGGGCCGGTATCCCGGATCCAGGCATCATCACTGGACAGCTCCACCACCCGGATGGCCGGGTGCGCCAGCCGGGCACAGGCATTGGCGTACTGGGCGGCAGACACGCCGACACTGACCGGCTCGAAGCGGGCAATGGCCAGCGCTACCCGCGCAAACGCGGCCTGGGCGGGCTTGGCGCCCAGCCGCCAGTTGTCCGGCCGCTCGGGCCAGAGCATCCAGGTCTGGCGGTGGGGCGCCCATTCGGCGGGCATGTAAAAGCCGTCATCATGGGGCGTGGTGTTCAGGGTCATCATGGCCGGTCTCCGCTCAGACCGAAGGCCGCTGGCCGTCCAGGGTATTCAGCGGGCCGTACAGTCCGGGCCGCCGGTCGCGGAACACGCCCCAGGCGCTGCGGTTTTTTTCCAGCTGCTCCAGATCAAAGGCCTGGACCAGCACCCCTTCCTCATCCTCGTCCAGACAGGCCAGCCGGGCGCCGCTGGCGTCGGTGATAAAGGAGGAGCCATAAAAGGTGATCTGGTAGTCCTGCTGGTGTTCGGTACCGGTACGGTTACTGGCAATCAGTGGCATCAGGTTGGCAGCAGCGTGGCCCTGCTGGACCCGTTGCCAGTGATCACGGGACTGGATGGACGGATCATGGGGTTCGCTGCCAATGGCAGTGGGGTAAAACAGCAGCTCGGCACCCAGCAGGGCCATGCAGCGGGCCGACTCGGGAAACCACTGGTCCCAGCAGATGCCGACGCCGATCCGGGCATAACGGGTCTGCCAGACCCGGAAGCCGGTATCACCGGGGCTGAAATAATATTTTTCATGGTAGCCGGGGCCATCCGGAATATGGCTTTTGCGGTACAGGCCGAGGCAGCGGCCATCGGCATCCAGCACCGCCACGCTGTTAAAGCGGGCCTGGCCGCAGCGTTCGAAGAAGCTGACCGGCAGCACCACCTGCAGTTCGGCGGCCAGCTGGCGGAAATGCCGGATGGCCGGGTTGTCTTCCAGTGTGGTGGCCAGCGCCAGATGGCCCGCTTCCGGTTTCTGGCAGAAATAGGGGGTTTCGAACAGCTCCTGCAGCAGGATGATCCTGGCGCCCTGCGCGGCGGCCTGGCGAACCAGCTGTTCGGCGCGGGCGATATTCTGCCGGGTATCCGGGGTGCAGGCCATCTGGGTGGCGGCAACGCTGACGGTTCGGGTCATGTGGGCTCCGGAGTCTGGAATCGGTCTGCAGAGTAAACGCCGGTACTTTTACAGCACCAGGACGGTGTATCCGTCAGGGTAACGGGCCCATGGCCGCCGGACCAGCCCGCCCGTCACCGGTTATTCACGAAGTGCGGGCAGACTGGTACGCCGGTTGTAAAACGCCGGTCGCCCACTAACCTCAGTCAATGGCTTCGCGGAAAAGGAAACGGCCCCATGACCCCTGTGCCACTGATTGGCGTTTCAGCCTGTACCCACCAGGCCGGCCAGCACCTGTTCCATATGGCCGGTGACAAGTACCTGCGGGCGGCAGCCCTGGCCGGAATGCCCCTGATCATCCCGGCGCTGCCCGGGCTGATGGAGCCGCCGGACCTGCTGGCGCAGCTGGATGGCCTGCTGCTGACCGGCTCGCCGTCCAATGTGGAGCCCCAGCACTACCGGGGCACCCCCAGCGCACCGGGAACGCTGCACGATCCGCAGCGGGACGCGCTGACCCTGCCCCTGATCCGGGCGGCAGTGGTGGCCGGTGTGCCGCTGCTGGGGATCTGCCGGGGCTTTCAGGAAATGAACGTGGCCTTTGGTGGCACCCTGCACCAGCAGGTTCATGAGGTTGGGCCTTACCAGGATCACCGGGAAAATCCGGCGGATCCGGTAGCGCTGCAGTATGCCGCCCGCCACCCGGTACAGCGCCAGCCCGGTGGTGTCCTGGAGCGACTGGGTCTGCCGGCGCATTTCCAGGTCAACTCCGTGCATGGCCAGGGGGTGGACCGGCTGGCCGAAGGGCTGCGGGTTGAAGCACTGGCCCCGGATGGTCTGGTGGAGGCGTTTAGCGTCAGTACGGCGCAAGGCTTTGCCCTGGGCGTACAGTGGCATCCGGAATGGCAGGTGCAGCAGCATCCGCATTATCTGGCCATATTTCAGGGCTTTGCCCGGGCCTGCCAGGCCCGGGCCGGACATCGCCAGCAGGCCGGGAGGGCTTGATGAACGCACCCTTTGAACAGCTGGCCGGCTGGCTGCGCGAGCGCCGGATCACCGAGGTGGAGTGTGTGATCTGTGACCAGACCGGCATTGCCCGGGGCAAGATTGCCCCCACCAGCAAATTCCTGGTCGAGCAGGGCATGCGCCTGCCGGAGGGGGTTCTGCTGCAGACTGTGACCGGCGATCCGGTGGATTCCGGGCTGTATTACCAGCTGCTGGACCCGGCGGATATCGACATGTTCTGCCGGCCCGATCCGGCCGCGGCCTTTCTGGTGCCCTGGGCGGCCGAACCCACGGCACTGGTGATTCACGATACCTATGACAAGCGCGGCCTGCCTATTGAACTGTCACCGCGCAATGTGCTGAAAAAAGTGCTGCGCCTGTATGCCGAGCAGGGCTGGCAGCCGGTGGTGGCACCGGAGATGGAGTTTTACCTGACCCGGCGCTGCGGTGATCCGGACCTGCCGTTCCAGCCGCCAGTGGGCCGCTCGGGCCGCCAGGAGACCGGCCGACAGTCGTTCTCCATTGATGCGGCCAACGAATTTGATCCGCTGTTCGAGGATATGTACGACTGGTGCGAGGCCCAGGGGCTGGATCTGGATACCCTGATCCATGAGGAAGGCACCGCCCAGATGGAAATCAACTTCCGTCATGGTGATCCGCTGCATCTGGCCGACCAGATCCTGGTATTCAAGCGCACCATGCGCGAAGCGGCGCTCAAGCACAATGTGGCCGCTACTTTTATGGCCAAGCCGATGACCGGCGAGCCGGGCAGTGCCATGCACCTGCACCAGAGCGTGGTGGATGCCGAAGGGCAGAGCGTGTTTTCCAATCCGGATGGCTCGATGAGCCGGCTGTTTCTGCAGCATGTGGGTGGCCTGCAGAAATACATTCCGGAGCTGCTGCCGCTGTTTGCCCCCAATGTCAATTCGTTCCGCCGGTTCCAGCCCGGGACTTCGGCACCGGTCAACGTGGAGTGGGGTGAGGAAAACCGCACCGCCGGCCTGCGGGTGCCGGAATCCGGTCCGCAGAACCGCCGGGTGGAAAACCGTCTGCCGGGGGCTGATGCCAATCCCTATCTGGCGATTGCCGCCAGCCTGCTGTGTGGTTATATCGGCATGGTCGAGCAGCTGACGCCCAGCCCGCCGGTCCAGGGCCGCAGCCACGAACGGCGCAGCCTGCGCCTGCCGCTGTCCCTGCCCTCCGCCCTTGACCGCATGGAAGGCTGCCAGGCGCTGGAAACCTATCTGAGTCCGCAGTTTCTGGCCGGCTATATTGCCGTCAAGCGGGCCGAGCAGGAAAACTTTAACCGGATTATAAGCTCCTGGGAACGGGAGTTCCTGATGCTGTCGGTGTAGGGAGAGTCCATCATGAGCGCGAATAACACCCGTTACTGGCAGGAGCTGGGGCGCGACCATCTGCTGTCGCCCTTTACCGATTACCGGACCCTGAATGCCAAAGGAGCCCGTATCATCACCCGGGCCTCCGGGGTCTACCTGTGGGACAGCGAAGGCAACCGCATCCTGGACGGCATGGCCGGGCTGTGGTGCGTCAACCTCGGCTATGGCCGCGAGGAGCTGGTGGAGGCGGCCAGCCGGCAGATGCGTGAGCTGCCGTACTACAACCTGTTTTTCCAGACGGCCCACGCCCCGGCCCTGGAGCTGGCCCGGGAAATCGCCCGGCTGGCCCCGGAGGGCATGAATCATGTGTTCTTCACCAGCTCCGGCTCAGAGGCCAACGATACGGCCCTGCGGATGGTGCGCCATTACTGGGCGACCCTGGGCCGTCCGGAGAAGCAGGTGGTCATCAGCCGCTGGAATGGCTATCACGGCTCCACCCTGGCCGGGGCCAGCCTGGGCGGGATGAAGGCCATGCACCAGCAGGCCGGCCTGCTGCCCGGCTTTGCCCATATTGACCAGCCGTACTGGTATGGCGAGGGTGGCGATGAAGATCCGGAGGCCTTTGGCATCCGGGTGGCCGAGCAGGAGGAGCAAAAAATCCTTGGACTGGGCGAGGGCCGGGTGGCGGGCTTTGTGGCCGAGCCGATCCAGGGGGCGGGCGGGGTGATTGTGCGTCCGGACAGCTACTGGCAGCGCATCCGTGA
>DIDB01000064.1 GCA_002417905.1 Pseudomonadaceae bacterium UBA5811 | reverse complement strand
GGGCAGGAGGGCCGGGGCCTGCTGGCTACAGAGCTGATTCCTCTGGCCCGCCAGTTGCTGGAGGCGCATTCGCCATGTCTGGGCTGAGCTATTTTATCGCCGGGGAAGCCGCCATGCAGGCGCTGGGCGCCACCCTGGGCCGGGTCACGGAATGTGAGGGTACGCTTTATCTGCAGGGTGATCTGGGGGCGGGCAAGACCACGCTGTCCCGGGGACTGATCCGGGGGCTGGGTCATGCCGGCCGGGTACGCAGCCCGACCTTTACCCTGGTTGAGCCGTACGAGATGGGCTCGCAGCGGGTCTATCACTTTGACCTGTACCGGCTGGCCGACCCGGAAGAGCTGGAGTTCATGGGCATCCGTGACTATTTTCACGGGCCGGCGCTCTGTCTGGTGGAGTGGCCGGAGCGGGGGCAGGGTGTTTTGCCAAAGCCGGACCTGGTCATTACCATTGCCCCCGAAGGTGAGGGCCGGCGGGTACAGCTGCAGCCGCACAGTGCCCGGGGCGAGGCCTGGTGTGCCGCCCTGGCCGGTGGTGCCGCCTGAGGTCCGGGATGCCCCGGCTGTCACTGTCCAGGAAAGGCAGGAAAGGTCTGTTATGCACCGAAGACGATTTCTGAAGGTTTCCCTGAGCCTGGCGGCCCTGGGGGGCTTGCCGGCAGGGTCCCTGCTGGCGGCCAGCGCTTCTCCGGCCGAGGTGCGGGGGGTGCGGCTGTGGCGGGCGCCAGATAATACCCGGCTGGTATTTGACCTGTCTGGCCCGGTGCAGCACAGCCTGTTTACCCTGAGTGCTCCGGACCGGATTGTGGTTGATGTGGCCAATGCCACGCTGCGGACGCCGGTGGATGCGCTGCCACTGAAAAATACACCGCTGACCGGTGTGCGGGCCGCACCCCATGCCGGTGGGGTCCGGGTGGTCCTTGACCTGTCCGGCAGCGTAACGCCCAAAAGTTTTACCCTGGTGCCCAACCAGGAGTATGGCCACCGGCTGGTGGTGGACCTGTTCGACCAAGGCAGCGATGAAGCGGTGGCCAGCACCCCGGTCACGGTAGCCCCCAAACGGCCGGCCACACCGGTTACGCCGGCCGTGGCGGCTCCCAAACGGCCGGTCCGGCCCGGTCGCAGGCGTGATATCGTGATTGCCGTGGATGCCGGTCATGGTGGCGAAGATCCGGGCGCCATCGGGCCTGGCGGCGTTCGGGAGAAAGATGTGGTGCTGCAGATTGCCCGGCACCTGCAGCAGCAGATCAATGCGGTCAAGGGCTACCGGGCGGAGCTGGTGCGGACGGGGGACTACTTTATTCCGCTGCGCAGGCGGACTGAAATTGCCCGCAAAAAAGGCGCCGACCTGTTTGTGTCCATCCATGCTGATGCCGCGCCACGTTCTGCGGCTTACGGGGCTTCGGTCTATGCCCTGTCTGACCGGGGAGCCACGTCGGAAACCGCCCGCTGGCTGGCCGATACGGAAAACCAGTCCGACCTGATTGGGGGGGCCGGCAATGTCAGCCTGGATGACAAGGACCGGATGCTGGCGGGTGTGCTGCTGGACCTGTCGATGACAGCCACTTTGTCTTCCAGCCTGAATGTCGGCCAGAAAGTACTGTCCCGGATGGGCCGGATTGCCCGGCTGCACAAGTCCAGGGTCGAGCAGGCCGGCTTTATGGTGCTCAAGTCGCCGGATATTCCGTCGATCCTGGTGGAAACCGGCTTTATTTCTAACCCGGATGAATCCAGGATGCTGCAGGGTCGCAGCCACCAGCAGGCTCTGGCCCGCTCCATTCAGTCCGGCATCCAGCAGTTCTTCCAGGAAAGCCCGCCGCCGGGTACTTATGTGGCCTGGCTGCGGGACTCCGGAAAGATCAGCCTGGGTGCCCGCGAGCACCGGGTCCGCTCCGGGGAAACCCTGGCGCTGATTGCCCGGCGCTACCAGATCAGCATGACTGCGCTGCGCCAGGCCAACCGGCTGCAGCGGGATACGTTGCGGGCCGGCCAGCTGCTGAATATTCCGGCTCCGGCGCTGGCGGCCCAGTGATGGATGACCTCCGGCCCCGCATCCAGTTGCTCAGTCCCCGGCTGTCTAACCAGATTGCGGCCGGGGAGGTGATCGAACGGCCCGCTTCGGTGCTCAAGGAGCTGCTGGAAAACAGTCTGGATGCCGGTGCACGGCGGATTGATGTCGATGTTGAACAGGCGGGTATCCGTCTGCTACGGGTGCGGGATGATGGCTGCGGGATTCCGGCCGACGAGCTGGCTCTGGCCCTGGCCCGGCACGCTACCAGCAAGATCCGCGATCTGCGGGATCTGGAGCGGGTGGCCAGCCTGGGGTTCCGGGGGGAGGCGCTGGCGTCGGTCAGCTCGGTCTCGCGGCTGGTGCTGACCTCCAGAGCCCGGGATGCCAGCGAGGCCTGGCAGGTGGAAATCGAAGGCCGGGACATGCAGGCCCGGGTCCAGCCGGCCGCCCATCCACCGGGCACCACGGTGGAGATCCGCGACCTGTTTTTTAACACTCCGGCCCGGCGCAAGTTTCTGCGGACCGAAAAGACCGAATTCGAGCACCTGCAGGAAATGCTGCGTCGTCAGGCCCTGGCCCGCTTCGGAGTGGCTTTCCAGCTCCGGCATAATGGCCGCAGTGTGCTGAACCTGCCGGCGGCGGTAGATACGGCCGGCCGCAGCCGCCGGGTGGCGAGCATCTGTGGGGCCGGCTTCATGGAGCAGGCCCTGCCCGTGGAGATCAGCCGGGATGGCCTGAATCTTTGGGGCTGGATCGGTCTGCCGGCGTTTTCCCGGGGTCAGGCCGACCTGCAATATTTTTATGTCAACGGCCGGATGGTCCGCGACCGGCTGGTGGCCCATGCGGTGCGCCAGGCCTACCGGGATGTGCTGTTTAATGGCCGTCATCCGGCCTTTGTGCTGTTTCTGGAGCTGGACCCGGCCGGGGTGGATGTCAATGTGCATCCGGCCAAGCATGAGGTGCGTTTCCGGGATAGCCGGATGGTGCATGACTTTCTGTATGGCATGCTGCACAGCAGTCTGGCAGGCATTCGTCCTGGCGCGGTCCCGGCAGAGGCCGGGCAGCCCGCCAATACGGCCCCGGCGGATCTGCCGGCAGTGCCACAGCCGGTCGTGCCTGTCCCCTGTCCGGCTGGAGAGCCCGGGCCCGCGCGAGCTGGCCAGGATAGCCGCCCGCCGGTGGTCGCCGAGGCGGCCGGGGTCTATCAGGCATTTTTTGCGCCGCTGGAGCCGGAAACCGGAGCCGGGCAGGAGCCGGGTCAGGCGGTTCCGGTGGGTCTGGATATTCCACCGCTGGGGTATGCCCTGGCCCAGCTGCATGGTGTCTATATCCTGGCGGAAAATGCAGCCGGACTGGTGCTGGTAGATATGCACGCCGCCCATGAGCGGATCATTTATGAGCGGCTGAAACAGGCCATGACCGGCGAGGGGCTGCGGGGCCAGCCGCTGCTGGTGCCGGAAACCCTCAGTGTAAGCCTGCAGGCAGCGGACTGTGCCGAGGAGCAGGCCGGCTGGTTTCGCAGTCTGGGTTTTGACTTGCAGCGGCTGGGGCCGGACAGCCTGGCCATCCGGCAGATTCCGGTCCTGCTGGGCCGGGCTCCGGCGGCACCGCTGGTGCAGGAGGTGCTGGCCGAGCTGCTGGAATATGGCAGCAGTGACCGGATTGAGGCCCATCTGAACGAGCTGCTGGCCACCATGGCCTGCCATGCTGCCGTGCGGGCCAACCGCCAGCTGGACCTTGCAGAAATGAATGCCCTGCTGCGTGACATGGAGCAGACCGAGCGCAGTGGCCAGTGCAACCATGGCCGGCCTACCTGGACCCAGCTGGACAGGGCCGCGCTGGACCAGCTGTTCCTGCGCGGCCGCTGAGGCTTGCTGCCAGCGGCTGCTTTCCCGCACCATAGCGCCCCCTGGATGGATCTGCCGCCGATGTCCCGACTGCCTCCCGCGATTTTTCTGATGGGGCCTACCGCCTCCGGAAAGACCGATCTGGCCCTGGCCCTGGCCGAAAAACTGCCCTGTGCGCTGATCAGTGTGGATTCGGCGATGATTTACCGGGGCATGGATATTGGCACGGCCAAACCCTCTCCGGAGATTCTGGCCCGCCACCCGCATCAGCTGGTGGATATCCGCGATCCGGCCGAAAGCTACTCGGTGGCGGAGTTCCGGGCAGATGCCCTGCGCGGTATGGCCGTGGCGACGGCTGCCGGGCGGATTCCGCTGCTGGTCGGTGGCAGCATGCTGTATTTTCGTGCCCTGCTGGAGGGGCTGGCCGAAATGCCGGGTGCCGATCCCGCCGTGCGGGCCGGGCTGGAGGCCGAGCTGGCCAGTGATGGCCCGGCCGCCCTGCATCGGCAGCTGGCTGCAGTTGATCCGCAGGCGGCCGCCCGCATCCATCCCAATGATCCGCAACGGCTGGTCCGGGCGCTGGAGGTCTACCAGGCCACCGGCCGGACCCTGAGTGATTACTGGCAGCAGCAGGCTGCCCGGAATGCGCCGCCCGGCACGCCGCAGATCCCGTATACTGTGCTGCAGGTCGCCGTGGCTCCGGGCCAGCGCAGCGACCTGCATGAGCGGATTGGCCAGCGCTTTGTCCGAATGGTGGCGCAGGGGCTGGTGGATGAGGTGGCCGCCCTGCGCCAGCGGGCAGACCTGCATGCCAGCCTGCCGTCCATGCGGGCCGTGGGATACCGCCAGGTGTGGGATTACCTGGATGGCCGGCTGGAGCAGCCGGCCATGGTCGAGCGCGGCATCATCGCCACCCGGCAGCTGGCCAAGCGGCAGTGTACCTGGTTGCGTGGCTGGCCGGATCTGTACTGGCTGGACAGTCAGGACAGCGGTAATCTGTCACGCCTGTTGAAATATGCGAACCCGTTCACCATATTGGACTGAAGGGTCCGTGCAGAAAATCAGGCAGTCCGGCTGGTGATTGCCCAGATTCCGAATATAGTCAGAAAAAACCCTTTAAGGAGTGTGTCACATGTCAAAAGGGCATTCGCTACAAGACCCTTACCTGA
The DNA here is from genome assembly GCA_002417905.1 of Pseudomonadaceae bacterium UBA5811. Lineage (GTDB taxonomy): Bacteria > Pseudomonadota > Gammaproteobacteria > Pseudomonadales > Pseudomonadaceae > Azomonas. Next base: position 874 of record DIDB01000064.1, on the reverse strand, counting down.
ATACCTTGCGCAAAGAGCGCGTTCCGGTTTCCATCTATCTGGTCAATGGCATCAAGCTGCAGGGCCAGATCGAGTCCTTTGACCAGTTCGTGATCCTGCTGAAAAACACCGTCAGCCAAATGGTGTACAAGCACGCCATTTCCACGGTTGTCCCCAGCCGTCCGGTCCGTCTGCCGGCGGCCGGTGAGGCCGAGGCCGAGCCGGGCAACGCCTGAGGTTTCCCATTTGTTCTTTGAACGCCCCGGTGGCGGGGAGCGGGCCATCCTGCTGCATCTGGATGGCCAGGATCCCGCTGCCCAGGAAGATCCTGAAGAATTCCGCGAGCTGGCCCTGTCGGCAGGTGCCGAGGTGGCTGCTTTTGTCCGGGTGGGGCGCTATCAGCCCTCGGCCCGCTATCTGATTGGCACCGGCAAGGTGGAGGAGCTGCGCGAGCAGGTCCGCACTGAAGAGGCCCGGCTGCTGATTGTCAATCATGAGCTGACCCCCAGCCAGGAGCGCAATCTGGAGCGTGCCCTGGAGTGCCGGGTACTGGACCGTACCGGGCTGATCCTCGATATTTTTGCCCAGCGGGCCAGAACCCATGAAGGCAAGCTGCAGGTCGAGCTGGCCCAGCTGGAGCATATGAGTACCCGGCTGGTCCGGGGCTGGACCCACCTTGAGCGCCAGAAGGGCGGAATTGGCCTGCGCGGGCCTGGTGAGACCCAGCTGGAAACGGACCGGCGCCTGTTGCGGGTACGTATCCGCCAGATCCGCCAGCGGCTGGAAAAGGTGCGTAGCCAGCGGGAGCAGGCCCGGCGTGGCCGGCGGCGGGCAGATGTGCCGCTGGTTTCCCTGGTGGGGTACACCAATGCAGGAAAATCCACCCTGTTCAATC
>DIDB01000106.1 GCA_002417905.1 Pseudomonadaceae bacterium UBA5811 | reverse complement strand
CAGGGGGGGGACGGGCAGGGCGAGCGCGGGGTGCGCCGGAGGCGGCAGGCGCGAGCGGAACGAGAGCTGGGGACACGCCTGCAGCCGGTCCAGCGGCCAGTAGCTGGCCAGCAGGTGCGCCAGCCTTGGCGCCCATTCATGGAGCGGCAGCTGCAGATAGCCCTGCAGGCTGGCATCCTGCCAGGCCGTGGCGGGCACCTCGCCACTCAGGCTGAGCCGCACGGGCTGGCCATCCGGCAGCTGAAACTGGCCAGCCAGCTGCATGCCACTGCCAGCACTGCGCAATGCCAGGGACAGCCGGTCGAGGCTCAGGGCTGGCTGGCCGTCGGGCTCCAGGTCCAGCCGGGTATCCAGAAAGCGCAGGCTCCGGATCTGCTGCAGCAAGCCCAGAATCAGGGCCGGCTCCGGCAGGGCCCGGTTTTCCTGACGGGGCAGCCCTTCCAGATGCCAGAGGCCCTGGCTGTCCTGGCGGGCGGTCAGGGCCAGGCCACGCAGCTCCAGCGAATACAGGCTCAGCTGGCGGAGCACCAGGCTTTTCAGGACCTCCGGAACCAGCTCGACCCGGGCCAGCCGCAGCTGGCGCTCCCCCTCCCCCAGCTGCAGGTCCGTAATCACCAGCCGAGGCCGCAGGCCATCCCAGCGTCCCTCCAGTCCCCCCAGCTGCACCGGCACCTGCAGCAGGGTCTGGAGTTTCTGCCGGACCGGCTCCCGGTAACCGGCCAGCTGGGGCAGCAGCAGCCGGCCCAGACTGACATACAGGGCCAGCAGCAGGCACAGCAGGGCCACTGGCCAGGCCAGATGCCGCAAACGGTCACGCAGTACCCCGGAAAGCCACCTCATGAATGATCCGGATACCCGTCATCAGCCACCATCAGAGCAGTACCACGTCATACTGTTCCTGGGAGTAGCTGGTCTCGACCTGGAAACGGATGGCGCGGCCAATAAAGCTCTCCAGATCTGCCACATTGCCGGACTCCTCATCCAGCAGCCGGTCAATCACTTTCTGGTTGGCCAGTACCCGGTAGCCTTCAGCCTGATAGGCCCGTGCCTCGCGCAGGATTTCCCGGAAAATCTCGTAGCAGACCGTTTCCGGCGTTTTCAGCCGGCCCCGGCCCTGGCAGCAGCTGCAGGGCTCACAGAGCACCTGCTCCAGGCTTTCCCGGGTACGCTTGCGGGTCATCTGCACCAGGCCCAGTTCGGTGATGCCGATGATATTAGTCTTGGCGTGATCCCGCTCCAGCTGCTTCTCCAGGGTCCGCAGGACCTGGCGGCGGTGCTCCTCATCCTCCATATCGATAAAGTCGATGATGATGATGCCGCCGATATTGCGCAGCCGCAGCTGGCGGGCGATGGCCATCGCCGCCTCCAGGTTGGTCTTGAAGATGGTTTCTTCCAGGGTGCGATGCCCGACAAAGGCGCCGGTATTGACATCAATGGTGGTCATCGCCTCGGCCGGATCAATCACCAGGTAGCCACCCGATTTCAGTGCCACCTTGCGGTCCAGTGCCTTCTGGATTTCATCCTCGACCCCGTACAGGTCAAAGATCGGCCGCTCGCCGGGGTAGTGCTCCAGACAGCTCCCCAGCTCCGGCATCAGCTCCCCGACAAACTGGCGGACCCGCTGGAAAGTTTCCCGGGAGTCGATCCGGACTTTTTCCACCCGGAGCGTAACCAGATCCCGTACCGTGCGCAGCGCCAGGCTCAGGTCCTGATAAATCACCGAAGGCGCCGCCGCAGTCTGGATCTGTCCGGCGATCTGTTCCCACAGCCGGCGCAGGTAGCGGATATCCGCCAGAATATCCTCGGGCCGGGCCCCTTCGGCAGCTGTCCGCAGGATAAAACCGCCAGAGTCCTCGATGCCCTCGGCCTGCATGCAGTCCTGCACCAGCTGGCGCAGCCGCTCGCGCTCGGCTTCCTCCTCGATTTTCAGGGAAATGCCCACATGGGAGCTGCCCGGCATATACACCAGATAGCGGGAGGGAACCGACAGCTGGGTGGTGAGCCGGGCGCCCTTCTTGCCAATCGGGTCCTTGGTCACCTGGACCACCAGCGGCTGGCCATCATGCACCAGGGCGCTGATCGGCTCCACCGCCTGCCCCTCATGGCGGGAAATTTCCGCAGCGTGGATAAAGGCGGCCCGCTCCAGGCCAATATCAACAAAGGCAGCCTGCATGCCTGGCAGTACCCGGACCACCCGGCCCTTGTAAATATTGCCGACGATGCCACGCCGCTGCGGACGCTCCACGTAGACATCCTGCAGCACACCGTTTTCCACCACTGCCACCCTGGATTCCATCGGGGTGATATTGATCAGGATTTCTTCACTCATGGCGGCCCCCGGCCTGTTTCTGTCATGCGGATATCTGGCGCCCAGCAGGCAATACCGGCCCGGGCCAGCAGCCCGGCCGTTTCCTGCAGTGGCAGGCCTACCACGCCAGAATAACTGCCTTCCAGATGCTGCACAAAAACCGCGCCATACCCCTGGATGGCATAAGCCCCCGCCTTGTCCTGTGGCTCGCCTGTAGCCCAGTAAGCCGTGATTTCCGCCGCGGCAAGAGGGCGGAAGCGCACCCGGGTGCAAACCAGCTGGCTGTCCATGGACTGGCCGCCAGCCAGGGCCACACCGGTCAGCACCTCGTGGGTCCGCCCGGACAGCCTCTCCAGCATATGCCGGGCCTCCGCCCGGCCAGCCGGCTTGCCCAGAATCTGCCCGTCCAGCTGCACACAGGTATCCGCCCCCAGTACCCGGATACCGGCCGGCTGGCCCAGCTGCTCCAGCACGGCCATGGCCTTGGCCATGGCCAGCCGCAGCACATAGTCTCCGGCCGGCTCACCGGCCAGCACCCGCTCATCCAGATCAGCCGGGCTGACCGCAAAGCGCACGCCAATCTGCCGCAGCAGTTCAGCCCGCCGGGGCGAAGCTGACGCCAGATAAAGCCGGGGGCTCTCCATGTCGGCCATCAGCCTACCCGTAGCCGGAGACGCAGGGCCCGCAGGATGACAAACAGCCAGGGCCACAGCAACGCACTGACCAGGGCTGGCAGCAGGAACAGCAGGGTGGGCGGCGGCCGGTGGCCGGCCAGCACATACAGCCACAGCTGCACCAGCTGGGCCAGACCCAATACCACCAGCAGTACCAGGCTCTGCTGCCAGTTATGAAACATCCGCAGGCGCGGCTGCAGCAGCTGTACCAGAAAGCTGACCAGTGCCAGCACCAGCGCATTCTGGCCCAGCAGGGTGCCACCCAGCACATCCAGCGCCAGTCCGAGCAACCAGGCCGTGGTCATTCCCACCCGGTGGGGCAGGTACAGGGTCCAGTACGTAAGCAGCAGCGCCAGCCAGAGGGGCCGCCCGTACTGCATGAATTCGGGCATCGGGGTCACACTGAGCACCAGCCCGCCAGCAAAGCTGAGCCAGATCACCCAGCAGTTCCCGGAGGACGAGGACGATGCACTGACAGGCCCGGCCATTCAGTGTGCCCCGCCCGTTTTTTTCGGGGATGATGAGCCGGGACTGGCTGCTGCAGCCTGGGCATTTTCTTCGGCCTGATGGCGGTCAGCCTGCTCCTGGGCCAGCGCCGAATCATTGGCCCGCTCCTCCGGGGTACGCTGGTCGGAAAAAACCAGCAGCAGGTAACGGCTGCGGTTCAGGGCCGCAGTGGGTGCAGCCCGGACGATGGCAAACGGCTGGCCGGAATCCCGGATCACCTCCTCGACCGTCGCCACCGGATAGCCGGCCGGAAAACGCAGGCCCAGCCCGGAGCTGACCAGCAGATCCCCCACCCGGATATCCGCCGTATCAGCCACATAACGCAGTTCCAGCCGCTCGGGGTCTCCGGTACCACTGGCAATGGCGCGCAGGCCGTTGCGGTTGACCTGCACCGGAATGCTGTGGGTATTGTCGGTCAGCAGCAGCACCCGGGCCGTATAGGGCAGGACTTCCACCACCTGGCCCATCAGGCCCCGGGCATCCAGCACCGGCTGGCCGAGGAATACCCCGTCCCGGGCACCCTTGTCGATCAGCAGCCGCTGGCTGTAGGGATTGGGGTCCACGCCAATCAGCTCGGCAACCAGCACCCGGTCATCCACCAGGGCTGCCGAATTGAGCAGCTCGCGCAACCGCACATTCTGCTCGGTCAGGGCAGCCAGCCGCTGCAGGCGGCGCTGCATCAGCAGGTGTTCGGCCTTGAGCTTCTCGTTTTCGGCCAGCAGCTCGGTACGGCTGCTGAACTGCTCGGTCAGGGCGCGCCAGAACTGCCCGGGCAGGTCAGCCACCCGGTACACCGATGCCAGCAGCAGACTGGCCCGGTCACGCAGGGGCTGCAGGGTATCCAGCCGGGCATCCACTGCCATCAGTGCCACGGACAGGGTGGCGAACACCAGCAGGCGCACACCCGGCGACGGGCCCTTGGCAAATAGCAGTTTGATAACCTGTACCTCGGAAGAAGACGCATCGACAGAAATGCCCGCCCCCGATGCGGGGCAACCCGGACCCTACTCGGTCGACAGCAGGTCCATGGTGTGCTTGTCCATCATTTCCAGGGCCCGGCCACCCCCACGGGCCACGCAGGTCAGCGGGTCTTCCGCCACAATCACCGGCAGGCCGGTTTCCTGGGCCAGCAGCTTGTCGATATCACGCAGCAGGGCACCCCCTCCGGTCAGTACCAGACCGCGCTCGGCAATGTCAGCCGCCAGCTCCGGCGGCGACTGCTCCAGGGCAGAGAGAACGGCCTGGACAATCGAAGACAGCGACTCCTGGATGGCCTCCAGCACCTCGGCGGAGTTCAGGGTAAAGCTGCGCGGAATGCCTTCGGCCAGATTGCGGCCCCGCACGTCGATTTCCCGCAGCTCACCGCCCGGATAGGCCGAACCGATTTCGTGCTTGATCCGCTCGGCGGTGCCCTCCCCGATCAGGCTGCCGTAATTGCGCCGCACATAGGTGATGATTGCCTCGTCAAAGCGGTCACCGCCAACCCGCACCGACTCGGCAAACACCACGCCATTCAGCGAAATCAGGGCGATTTCCGTGGTACCGCCGCCGATATCCACCACCATGGAGCCGTGCGCCTCCTCCACCGGCAGCCCGGCACCGATGGCCGCGGCCATTGGCTCCTCGATCAGATAGACTTCACGGGCCCCGGCACCCAGCGCCGATTCACGGATGGCCCGCCGCTCCACCTGGGTCGACTTGCAGGGGACGCAGATCAGCACCCGGGGGCTGGGCTGCAGGAAACTGTTTTCATGCACCTGGTTGATAAAGTACTGCAGCATTTTTTCACAGACGCTGAAATCGGCAATCACCCCATCCTTCATCGGCCGGATGGCCGTGATATTCCCGGGCGTGCGGCCCAGCATGCGTTTGGCATCGGTCCCGACCGCCACGACACTTTTCTGGTTGCCATGGGTCCGGATGGCAACCACCGAGGGCTCATTCAGAGCGATGCCCCGCTCGCGGACATAGATAAGGGTATTGGCCGTTCCCAGATCAATCGACAGGTCACTGGAAAAGATGCCACGCAGTTTTTTGAACATTCGGAGAGGGCCTGAGGGGAAAGCATGGGAAAAATTGCGGCAAACTCTAACAACGGCATGATCTTTGGGCAAGGCGGCCCGATCCGGCTCCGGACAGAACGCCTGCTGCCGGCCCGGACTACCGGGTGCCGGGCCTGACATGCTAGATTCCCGCCTTTTCGGGGCCTTGGCCCGCCTGGCCTGCGGCCGGAGTACGGTCCGGCCCGCCGGTCCACCTGGAGAACACGATGGCACTTGAACGCTCCGACGTGGAAAAGATCGCCCGCCTGGCCCGTCTGGGGCTGGATGAGGCCGAGCTTCCGCATACCACGGCAACCCTGAACAGCATTCTGCAGCTGATTGACCAGATGCAGGCCGTCCAGACCGAAGGCATCGCGCCACTGGCCCACCCGCTGGAAACCACCCAGCGGCTGCGGGCCGACGAAGTGACCGAAAGCGACCACCACGCCGAGTACCAGAAACTGGCACCGGCCGTGGAGGCCGGCCTCTATCTGGTCCCCAGAGTCATCGAATAAGGAGCCTGCCCCCATGCATACCCTGACCCTGGCCGGCATTGCCCAGGCCCTGGCCCACAAGTGCTTTTCAGCCGAGGAGCTGACCCGGGCCCTGCTGCAGCGCATCAGCCAGCTGGACCCGCAGCTCAACAGCTTTATCACCCTCAGCGAAGAACAGGCCCTGCACCAGGCCAGGGCGGCCGATGCCCGGCGGGCAGCGGGTGAGCAGGGCCTGCTGCTGGGTGCTCCACTGGCCCACAAGGACCTGTTCTGTACCCGGGGCATCCGCACCAGCTGCGCCTCGCGGATGCTGGACAATTTCATTGCACCCTATGACGCCACCGTGGTTGAAAAACTGAACGCGGCGGGCACGGTCTGCCTGGGCAAGCTGAACATGGACGAGTTCGCCATGGGCTCGGCCTCCGAGTCCAGCTATTACGGCCCGACCCGCAACCCCTGGGACACCGGCCGGGTTCCGGGCGGCTCCTCGGGCGGCTCGGCCGCTGCGGTGGCCGCCCGGCTGATTCCGGCGGCCACCGGCACCGATACCGGTGGCTCGATCCGCCAGCCGGCCGCCCTGACGGGCCTGACCGGTCTCAAGCCGACCTATGGCCGGGTTTCGCGCTGGGGAATGATTGCTTATGCCTCCAGCCTGGACCAGGGCGGCCCCATCGCCCGGACCGCAGAAGACTGTGCCCTGCTGCTGGGTGCCATGGCCGGCTTTGATCCCAGGGACTCCACCTGCGTGGACCAGCCAGTGGACAATTATCTGGAAGCGCTGGACCAGCCCCTGGCCGGGCTGCGCATCGGCCTGCCCAGGGAGTATTTTGGCAGCGGACTGGACAGCCGGATGGCCGATACGGTCATGACCGCCGTCGATGTGCTCAAAAGTCTGGGCGCCAGCATCCGGGATATCAGCCTGCCCAGCCTGGAGCATGCCATCCCGGCCTACTATGTGATTGCCCCGGCCGAGGCCAGCTCCAACCTGTCACGCTACGATGGCGTGCGCTTCGGCTACCGCTGCGACAGCCCCACCGATCTGGACGACCTGTACCTGCGCTCCCGGGCCGAAGGCTTTGGCGCCGAAGTCCGGCGGCGGATCATGGTCGGGACCTATGCCCTGTCAGCAGGCTATTACGATGCCTACTACCTCAAGGCCCAGCGCATCCGCCGGCTGATCCGGGATGACTTTGTCCGCGCCTTTGCAGAGGTGGACCTGATCCTCGGCCCGACAACCCCCGGCCCGGCCTGGAAGCTGGGCGAGAAAAACGCGGACCCGGTGGCTGCCTATCTGGAAGACCTCTACACCATCACCGCCAACCTCGCCGGTATTCCCGGACTGTCCATGCCGGCCGGCTTTATCGATGGCCTGCCGGTGGGTGTCCAGCTGCTGGCCCCCTACTTCCAGGAAGCCCGGCTGCTGAACGCCGCCCACCAGTACCAGCAGGTCACGGACTGGCACCAACAGGCCCCGGCCGGCTTCTGAGGATCAAGAACATGCAATGGGAAACCGTGATCGGGCTGGAAATCCACGCCCAGCTCAGCACCCGCTCCAAGATTTTTTCCGGCAGCGCCACAACCTTTGGCGCGCCCCCCAATACCCAGGCCAGCCTGATCGACCTGGCCATGCCAGGCACCCTGCCGGTACTCAATGCCGAAGCCGTACGCATGGCCTGCCTGTTCGGGCTGGCCATTGATGCCGAAATCGGTGCAACCAATGTGTTTGCCCGCAAAAATTATTTCTATCCGGACTTGCCCAAAGGCTACCAGACCAGCCAGATGGATCAGCCCATTGTCGGCCGGGGCCATCTGGATATCCTCCTTGAGGAGGGCAGCACCCGGCGGATCGGCATCACCCGCGCCCATCTGGAAGAAGACGCCGGCAAAAGCCTGCATGAAGACTTTCACGGCATGACCGGCATCGACCTGAACCGGGCCGGAACCCCGCTGCTGGAAATTGTTTCAGAACCGGATTTGCGCAATGCCAGGGAGGCCGTTGCCTATGTGCGGGCCATCCACGCCCTGGTGCGCTATCTGGGCATCTGCGACGGCAATATGGCCGAAGGCTCGCTGCGCTGTGACTGTAACGTTTCGGTACGCCCCAAAGGCCAGACAACGTTCGGCACCCGGGCCGAAATCAAGAACGTCAACTCGTTCCGTTTTATCGAGAAGGCCATCAACCATGAGGTACAGCGGCAGATCGAACTGATCGAGGACGGTGGCCAAGTGGTCCAGGAAACCCGCCTGTACGACCCGAACCGCGATGAAACCCGCTCGATGCGCACCAAGGAGGAAGCCAACGATTACCGCTACTTCCCCTGCCCGGACCTGCTGCCGGTGGTTATTGAACGCAGCTACCTGGAGCAGCTGCGCAGCAGCCTGCCCGAGCTGCCGACCCAGAAGCGCGAGCGTTTCGGACAGCAGTTCGGCCTGTCGGCCTATGATGCCAGCGTGCTCTCGGCCAGCCGGGAAATGGCCGACTATTTCGAGCAGGTCCAGCAGGCCTGCGGAGACGCCAAGCTGGCCGCCAACTGGGTCATGGGCGAGCTGTCCAGCCTGCTGAACCGGGACGGTCTGGAGATCAGCCAGTCCCCTGTCAGTGCCAGCCAGCTGGCCAGCCTGATCCTGCGTATCCTGGACAACACCATTTCCGGCAAGATTGCCAAGATGGTCTTTGAGGCGCTGGCCAGCGGTGAGGGTCATGATGCTGATGAAATCATTGAGAAAAAAGGCCTGAAACAGGTAACCGACAGCGCGGCCATCGAGCAGATGCTGGACGGGGTGCTGGCGGCCAGCCCGGCCCAAGTGGAACAGTATCGTTCCAGTGATGAGGCCAAACGTGGCAAAATGTTTGGCTTCTTTGTTGGACAGGCCATGAAGGCCTCCAAAGGCAAAGCTAACCCGCAGCAGGTCAATGAACTGCTCAGGCGCAAACTGGAAGGCTGATTCCCCCGGCGGGACGGCCTGTCCTCCCGCCACCAGCCAGCCGGGAACAAGATTCCCCCACTGCGGGTCTGACCAGCCACCAGCCTCTCTGGGACAAGAACATGTCATCATTCCGTTTTACTTTTTTTTCGGCGGCCCTGGGTGGGCTGACCCTGTTCAGCCTGCTTAATGCCAGTGCCGCCCCCCGCGCTCCTGCGGATCACACCCCCCTGCAGCTGGCGGCCCGGAGCAGCCATGCCCACGTCCAGCAGGGCAAAGCCTCCTACTACGCCCGGCATCATCACGGCAAGAAAACTGCCAGCGGTGAGCGCTTCGACCAGAACAAACTGGTGGCTGCCCATCGCAACCTGCCCTTTGGCACCAGGGTGCGGGTCACCAACCTGCGCAATGGCCGGCAGGTTACCGTGCGGATCACTGACCGTGGCCCCTTCGTCAAAGGCCGGATCATCGACCTGTCCCGCTCGGCCGCCAAACGGCTGGACATGGTCCGGAGCGGCATTACCCACGTCCGGATCGAAACCCTGCCCCAGGGCCAGGCCGAGCACGGCTGATAACCCGCTCCACGCGGGTTCCTGCGCCGGAGCCCGCACCTCTCTTGCAGACCCAGCCGGTACGGGCCTGAACAGCCTGTGAAAAGTCTGTTTCCGGGCATCATCCCGTACAAACACCCGCCACGCAGCGACGCATCCGCCGCGACTGCCGTTATAATCGTGCCCCGTTTCGGCCCGCCCGGGCCACTATCCTGTTTCCAGTTGAGACCATAATGGACGAATTCGAAGCCATTCGCCCCTATTCCGACGCCGAGGTTCCGGGCGTCCTGCAGCGTCTGCTCAATGATGACGCCTTTCTGGGGGTCCTGGCCCGCTTCCGCTTTCCACGACTGGCCCGCCCGCTGGGCTGGCTGTTGCGGCCCTTTATTGCCCGGCGCCTGCGCTGTCAGCTGGGACAGAATCCCTCCGTGAACAGCCTGCAAAAGCGCATCGAGCGGTATCTGGACCGGACGGTTGAGCAGGCTACGGATGGCATCAGCTATTCCGGCATGGAGCGGTTGGATCCGGAGCAGGCCTACCTGTTTCTGGCCAACCACCGGGATATCGTGATGGACCCGGCGTTTGTCAATTACGCCATCTTTCACCGGGGCATGCGCACCCCACGGATTGCCATCGGCGACAACCTGCTGCAGAAACCTTTTGTCAGCGACCTGATGCGCCTGAACAAGAGTTTTATCGTGCACCGCTCCCTGACTGGACGCCGGGAAAAGCTGGCGGCTTACCAGGTGCTGTCCGCCTATATCAACCACTCGATCCGTGAAGACCGGGAGTCAGTCTGGATTGCCCAGGCCGAGGGCCGGGCCAAAGATGGCAATGACCGTACGGATTCCGCCATTCTGAAAATGATGCACATGAGCCGCAAGGATGAGCGCTTTACTGAAGCCCTGGCAGCCCTGCATCCGGTTCCGGTATCCATCAGCTACGAATATGATCCCTGCGATCAGGCCAAGGCCCGCGAGCTGTATATCCGCGCCACCACGGGCAGCTATGTCAAAGCCCGAGGCGAGGATGACGCCAGCATTGCGCTGGGCATTACCGGCTACAAAGGGCGGGTTCATATCCACTTCAGTGCGCCGCTGGAGCAGATCCCGGACGATGCCCGGCAGCTGGCCACCCTGCTTGACCAGCAGATCCTGCAGGGCTACCGCCTGTTTCCGGTGCATTATCTGGCCTATGCCCTGTGGCAGCACCAGGAACCGGCCCTGCAGGTTCCGGCTGCAGAGGCCCTGTTCAGCCAGGCCGAGGTGGCCAGGGCCAGCCAGGAATGGGAACGGCGCCTGAATGCCTGTCCGGTGGAGTACCGCACCTGGCTGATCCAGCAGTACGCCATGCCCGTCCGCAACCAGTACCGGGTCAAGGCCGGCCTGCCGCTCTGAGAGCGGCAGCCGTCAGGCACCGTTCAGCAGCGTGCCCAGACTGGCGTCCCGGAACAGCCGGTCAAGGGCATCGCTCAGGACATCGCTGACCAGCTGGTTGTTTTCCTCCTCGTCAGGCCGCATCCCGAACTTCTGTTCCAGACTGGCACTGTAACGCCCGCTGTAACGGCGGCCACCATGTTCCACCTCAAGCCGGAACACGGCATTGATCGCGGCTTCGGTGACATACAGGCTGTCCTTGGGCGACTGGTACTTCAGTTCGGCCAGGGTTACCGTCATCCGGGGGGCACCTGCCCCGGCCTGGCTGGCCGGGGTAAAGCCCATCAGGCGCAGGGCCTTTTCCACCTGCTCGCTCAGTCTGGGCAGCAGTGTGGTTCCCGGCACGCTGACCGTGCTGGTTTCCGGATAAAGCCCGCCCCGGGTGCCCAGCACGGCGGAAGACCGTCCGTCCAGTACCTGCAGCTGCACCACCTGACCATGGCCCGTGGCGGCAAAAGACCCCTTCAGCCGGGGAACCGGACTCAGCTGCTGGGGACTGTTGGCACAGGCCACCAGACCGGCCAGCACCACAAGGACCAGACCGGACACCAGAAATTTTCGCATGCCGTTACACTCCTGCCGGAAAAGAAAAGGGCCGGCAGTATAAAAGAACGTGCGGAAAGCCCTCAAAACAGAACCGCCCTGCACACGGGCGTGTGTAGGGCGGTCTGATAATACCCGGGGTGCAGAAGCCAGGCTCAGGCGCTGGCCAGCTTCAGCAGGCGGGCTGACTCCTCACTGACCTGCCGGTAAGCCCCGGCATCTGTCTGCAGGGTCTTCTCGCGGGCCTTGGCCTGATCG
>DIDB01000143.1 GCA_002417905.1 Pseudomonadaceae bacterium UBA5811 | reverse complement strand
GGATGTGCTGTTCCTGCGCCAGATGATGGCGGCCTCTGAAGGGGATGAGCGTTACAAGCGGGTCGAGCGGCACAAGCTGGAGGCCATGCTGGGGCTTTGTGAGGAGACCCGCTGCCGTCGTCAGGCACTGCTGGCCTATTTTGGCGAGCAGCGGGATGCGCCCTGCGGTCACTGTGATATCTGTGTGGACGGGGTAGAAACCTGGGATGCCACCGAAGCGGCGCGTATGGCCCTGTCGGCCATTTATCGTTCCGGACAGCGTTATGGTGTGGGGCATCTGCTGGATATCCTGCTGGGCCGGGATAACGACCGGGTCCGCTCGCAAGGTCATCAGCGCCTGTCCGTGTTCGGTGTGGGCCGCCATCTGGGCGAAAGTGACTGGCGTTCGGTATTTCGCCAGCTGGTGATTCGCGGCCTGGTGGATGTGGATGTCGAGGGTCATGGTGGTTTGCGGCTGACGGAGACCTGCCGGCCCCTGCTGCGGGGGGAGATCAGTCTGGAGTTGCGCCGGGACCGGCGTCCGGCCGGACAGGGCAAAAAGTATGCACCCAGTGCTGCCAGCCAGCTGATTGGTCCGGATGAACGCCAGTGCTGGGAGGCCCTGCGCCAGCTGCGGCGCCGCCTGGCCCAGGAGCATGCGGTGCCGCCCTATGCCATTTTTCCGGATGCGACCCTGCTGGAGATGTTGCGTAACCGGCCGGACAGCCTGCAGGCCATGAGCCGGATCGCCGGGGTGGGTGAGCGCAAGCTGGAACGCTATGGCACCATTTTCCTGCAGCTGTTGCAGGAAGGGGCGGGCGAAAAACCGTCTGCACTGGTAAATTCTGCCATTTCACTGGCTGACCGGCCCTGCGAGGCAGTGGCTCTGGCCGGTTCCGGCCTGTCCGTGCTCCAGATTGCCAGTCAGTTGCAGTGTACGGAGGACGCGGTATATCGCTGGCTGGCTGAAGCCATTAGTGACCAGCAGCTGACGGTGGAGCAGGTCGTCAGCCTTCCGCCCGGGGTACTGGAGCAGATCCAGGATCTTTTTCTGGAAAGCGATGGTGCGCTGCCCTCTGTAGCCATGGTGGCCGGGCAGCTGGAGCCCGCTGTGCCTGTGGGGGTGCTGGCCTGTATCCGGGCGGCCCTGCAACTGGAGTTTGACAGTTAAATGTCAGGTTGCGCTCTGGAAAAGCATGACTTTATTTGTAAAGGATGTCATTATTAGCTCGCTAATAATGAGTGTGAGTGGATTACCGGATTGATGGCACCAGAAGCCCCACCTGTAAGATTTGGCATGCTGCTGACCCTGCTGGCCCGTTCCTGGCGGGCGGAGCTGGACCGGCGTCTGGCTCATCTTGGCCTGTCGCAGGCCCGCTGGGTTGTCCTGCTGCATATTTCGAGAATTCCCGCTGCACCGACCCAGCGGGAGCTGGCCCAGAGTGTCGGCGTCGAAGGCCCTACCCTGGCACGGTTGCTGGACAGCCTGGAGAACCAGGGCTTTGTCCGGCGCATGCCGGTTCCGGAAGACCGGCGGGCCAAGAAGATTGTGCTGACTGGGAAAGCTGAGCCGCTGATCCGCCAGATTGAGGAAATTTCACGGCTGATGCATGTGGACCTGCTGTCCGGGATTGATGAAGCGGATTTGCAGGCCTGTCTGAACGTACATCAGGCCATCCTCCGGAATCTGAGAGCCTGCACACGCCCGGCCGGAGGCAGTGCTGCAGTCTGAGCGCCCCCGCTGTCACGTCAGAGTTTCAGCTGGCCAATGGCCTTGCTGAGCTGTCCGGATAGCCCGGTCAGCTGGATGCTGGTTTCTGCGGAGTCAGCAGTCTGCTGCACGGTCTTGTCCGTTACGTCGCGGATCTCGGTAATGGAATGGTTCAGCTCCTCGGCCACATGACTCTGCTGCTGGGCAGCATCAGCGATCCGGGTATTGCTGTCACGGATCTGGGTGACTGCCTCTGTGATGGCAGTCAGTGCCTGACCGGCGGCCAGTGCTTCCTGTACGCAGCTATTGGCCTTGAGCGAGCTTTCCTGCATGAATTCCACGGCGTCTCGGGTGCCATTCTGCAGCTCGGCGACAATGGCCGTGATTTCATCCGTTGACTCTTGGACCCGTCTGGCCAGATTGCGTACCTCATCAGCCACCACGGCAAAACCGCGACCCATCTCCCCGGCCCGGGCGGCTTCAATGGCCGCATTCAGGGCCAGCAGGTTGGTCTGTTCAGCAATGCCATGAATCTCGCTGACAACACTATTGATTTTCTGGCTGTCACCAGACAGGCGCTGGATCATTTCCGAGGTTTGCTGTACACCCTGCGACAGCCCGGAAATGGCGCTTTCTACCCGGCTGACCACGGCTTTACCCTGGCTTGCCAGCTGGTCGGCCTGCAGGGACTGGTCACGGGTAGTACTGGCATACTGGGCAATATGGTGAACGGTGGCCGTCATTGCGTTGATGGCTGTGGCGACCTGGTCGGTTTCGCTCTGCTGGCTCAGCATGCCCTGCCGTACATCTTTCATGCGGCTGGCCAGATGTCTGGCGCCTTCATCCAGGCTGGCTGCGGCCTGGTTTACCGTTTCGACGATCCGCTGGTAACCGCTCTGCATGGCGTTGAAGGCACTGGCCATCTGGCCGACTTCATCATGGGAGCCAGTCGCGGGTACCCGGGCTGACAGATCGCCCGTCCGCTCCACATGCAACATGGTGTCTTTCAGGTGATTCAGGTGGGTCAGCAGCACGCGGATCAGCAACTGTGAGGCGGTCAGCAGGGCCACCATCAGAATGGTGATGACGATCATATAGCTGGAGAGGCGCTTGTCCACAATCTGGGCAAGGCTCAGATTGTGCAAGGGCACGGCAGCTACGCCATCCGGGCGTTTGACAATATAGGCTCCTGTCAGGGGTGGGGTGTCTCCAGTGTGCTCCACCTGGGTTGTGGCGGCCTGCCAGCCCGGCTCCGCAGAAAAAGAGGTGCCTTCAATTACAGGTGTCTGGCCTGCTGTGAAAAGCGGAATCATGGGGGGTAACGGCTGGCCGGTGGGCCAGGCTGAAACCAGCTCGGCCCGTTGTGCAGCCTCAAGCCGGGTTGATTCGAGGCGGCTTTGATACTCCAGATTGATGGAATAAACCATCAGGATCAGGGTGGTGGCGAGCGCTACCATGTTGACGGCCCAGAACTTGTATCTCAGTGACAGATTTTTAGCCCATGCACCCATTTTTAGATTCTCTGATATATAGGTTGCTGCGGAAATGATCCGGGGTCTTGATATTTGGCTGGCTCAGGAGGCTGAATCAGGCTGCCCATTTTATAGCGGCGCCATTAGAGCCGGCTTGAGTTATATGGGGGCAAAACGCCATCTTTCAGCCGTCGTGGATGAGGTCGATGGCTTTGCTGAGCGGGATCATGAGTATTCAATGGCCGTGATGTAATGCAGCTGCTGGCCGGCAAGGGTACTGATGTGAATTTCTGTATCCAGTGTTTTACCCAGCAGGGCCCTGGCCAGCGGCGCATCAACACTGATCAGGCCCCGTGCCGGCTCAAATTCGTCCGGGCCGACAATCCGGTAGCGGGCGGGTTTGCCGGCCTCGTCCTCCAGGGTAACCCAGGCGCCAAAATAGACCCGATGCAGGTCAGCCGGCCGTTCTTGGACGATTTTCAGGGATTCCAGCCGGCGGCGCAGGAAGCGTACCCGCCGGTCGATTTCATGCAGCATTTTTTTGCCATAGATATATTCCGCATTTTCTGAGCGGTCACCAAGGGCGGCTGCTTCACTGACGGCCCGGGTGACTTCTGGGCGCCGCACGTGCCAGAGTTGATGCAGTTCCTCCCGCAGCCGGCGCTCACCCTCCGGGGTAATCAGGGCGGTGGCAGCTGGTCGTGGTAGACGATAGCGGCTCATTTTCTGGCGAACTCTCCGGATATCACTGAACTTTGGAAGGCATGGGGCGTCGTTGCTGTATCAAGTGTGCTTACTTTAATGCAGTCAGGGTGTGTTATGGCTATCCGGATATCATGTTTGGCGGTTATCCCGCTGTGTATCGGGTTGCTGGGTGCGGGGCTGGCCACTTCTGGCCATGCGCTGGATTTTCCGTTGCCGGCAGAGGGTGAGGATGTAGTGGGTGAGGTCCAGATTGCGAGAACCCATTATAAGGATACCTTTGCTGACCTGGTGGAGCGCTACGATCTTGGCTATTCCGAGCTGGTGGCTGCCAATCCGGGGGTCGATCCGTGGCTGCCGGGAGAGGGGACCGAAATTGTTCTGCCGACCCGTTTTATTCTGCCACCGGGCCCACGTCAGGGGATCGTGATCAATCTGGCTGAATATCGGCTGTATTATTTTTCGCCAGAAAAGCGGCGAGTTTATACCTTTCCGCTGGGTATTGGCCGGGAGGGCTGGTCTTCGCCCACAACGACGACCCGGATTGTTGCCGGGATTGCCAATCCGGCCTGGTACCCTCCAGCTTCCATCCGGGCGGAGCATGCTTCGAATGGAGATCCATTGCCGGCTGTTGTGCCGCCGGGGCCAGATAATCCGCTGGGGCCTTTCAAGTTCAGGCTGGCCCTGCCGGGCTATCTGATTCATGGCTCAAACAAGGCTTTTGGTGTGGGGACCCGGGTCAGTCATGGTTGCTTCCGGATGCTGAATGCTGATGTATTGCATCTGTCCCGGTTGGCTGGAGCCGGTACCCGAGTCCGGATTATCAATGAGCCTTACAAG
>DIDB01000018.1 GCA_002417905.1 Pseudomonadaceae bacterium UBA5811 | reverse complement strand
ATCAGACAGTATCTGGCCGGGCACCGCTATCCTCTTTCCATGATTCTTTGACTACAGGACACAGTCTTGAACGGCAAACGCGTCATTGTTGGCATGTCCGGCGGGGTCGATTCCTCCGTTTCAGCCCTGCTGCTACAACAGCAGGGCTATCAGGTTGAAGGCCTGTTCATGAAAAACTGGGAAGAAGACGACGGCACAGAGTACTGCACGGCCCGCCAGGATCTGGCCGATGCCCGGGCCGTCTGCGACCGGCTGGGCATCCGGCTCCACACTGCCAACTTTGCCAGCGAATACTGGGACAACGTCTTTGAACACTTTCTGGCGGAATACCGGGCCGGACGGACCCCTAACCCGGACATCCTGTGCAACCGGGAAATCAAGTTCAAGGCCTTTCTCGACTATGCCCTGATGCTGGGCGCCGACCTGATTGCCACAGGTCACTATGTCCGCCGGCGCGACAGTGATGGCCAGACCCTGCTGCTGAAAGGCCTGGATCCCAATAAGGATCAGAGCTATTTCCTGCATGCCGTAGGGGGCACCCAGCTGGCCAGAACCCTGTTCCCGGTGGGCGAGCTGGAAAAACCCGAAGTCCGGGCCATTGCTGAAGCGGCCGGGCTGGCTACCGCCCGCAAAAAAGACTCCACCGGAATCTGCTTCATCGGCGAACGGCGCTTCCGTGATTTCCTTGCCCAGTACCTGCCCGCCCGGCCCGGCCACATTGAAACCACAGATGGCCAGATCATCGGCCAGCATCAGGGACTGATGTATCACACCATCGGCCAGCGCCAGGGACTGGGGATTGGTGGCCAGAAAACCGCCGATGAAGCGCCCTGGTATGTGCTGGCCTAGGATCTGGAGCGCAATGTGCTGGTTGTCGGCCAGCACAATGATCACCCCTGGCTGTTCTCCAGTGCCCTGACCGTTTCGGAAATCTACTGGGTCAACCCGGTTGACCCCAACCCGCCCCGCAACCTGAAGGCCAAGGTCCGCTACCGGCAGGCTGACCAGCCCTGCCTGCTCCGAAAAACCCCGGAAGGCTACCGGGTTGAGTTCAAAGTACCCCAGCGGGCCGTCACCACGGGCCAGTCTGTAGTGTTTTACGAGGGAGATACCTGTCTGGGCGGTGGCGTAATCGAGCAGGCCATTCCCTGCGGGGAACAGCCATGAACCGCCAGACCGGACAGATGCTTGCCCTTGGCGCCGTTTTTCAGGCCGCCATCCTGGCCGACCAGGTAGCCCGTACCGGCCAGGCCCAGCCGGAAGCCCTGCGCTGCCTGCTGGCCAGCCTGCTGGTCCGCAACCCGGAAAACACAGAAGCCGTGTATGCCCATGAGCACCTGAATACCCTGCAGGACGGCTACCGGCTGCTGCAGGGCACCCTGGAGCGCAACAGCCGGGTCCTGCAGCTGCCCGCCCTGAAATACGGCCTTGCCATCCTCAGCCTGGAACGGCGGCTGGCCCGGAATCCGGCCATGCTGGAACAGATTGGCCAGCGGCTTGACCAGATCCAGCTGCAGGCCGGACATTTCGGAATTGCCCACGACAATGTCATTGCTGCCTTTGGCGGCCTGTATCAGGACACCCTGAGCACCTTCCGCCAGCGTATCCAGATCCATGGTGAAATGAATTACCTGCAGCAGGCCGACAAGGCCGCCCTGATCCGCGCCCTTCTGCTGGCCGGCATCCGGGCTGCCCGGCTCTGGCGCCAGCTGGGCGGCCACCGCTGGCAGCTGGTATTCCGGCGCACCCGGCTGCTGGCTGCCCTGCAGCCACTGCTGCATCCACCAGGCTGAAAGCCTTTCAGTCCTGTATCCTTGCCCACCCTGTGACCCGACAGCCCGAGATTGTTTTATGCAGCTATCCACCCTGACCGCGGTATCCCCTGTAGACGGCCGCTACGCCAGCAAAACTGCCGCCCTGCGCCCGATATTCAGCGAATATGGCCTGATCCGCTTCCGGGTGATGGTTGAAGTCCGCTGGCTGCAGCGCCTGGCCGCACACAGTGGCATCCCGGAAGTCCCGCCCTTCTCGGCTGAAGCCAGCCAGTTTCTGGATGCGCTGGTTTCTGGCTTCAGCGAAACCCAGGCTGCACGCATCAAGCAGATCGAGCGGACCACCAACCACGATGTCAAGGCCGTGGAGTACCTGCTCAAGGAGGGGGCGGCCCGGCTGCCCGAGCTGGCCGGAGTCAACGAGTTCATCCACTTTGCCTGCACCGGCGAGGACATCAACAACCTGTCCCATGCCCTGATGCTGCGTGAAGGGCGCGACAGCGTCCTGCTGCCGGTCATGCGCCAGCTGACAGAAGCCATCCGGGAGCTGGCCCACCGCTTTGCCGATGTGCCCATGCTGTCCCGGACCCACGGCCAGCCCGCCTCACCAACCACCCTGGGCAAGGAAATGGCCAACGTGGTGTACCGGCTGGAGCGCCAGCTGGCCCAGATCGCGGCCGTACCGCTGCTGGGCAAGATCAACGGCGCCGTAGGCAACTACAACGCCCACCTGTCGGCCTACCCACAGGTGGACTGGGAAGCCAATGCCCGGGAATTTATCGAGAATGACCTGGACCTTGAGTGGAATCCCTACACCACCCAGATCGAGCCCCATGACTACATTGCCGAACTGTTCGACGCCGTCGCCCGGTTCAACACCATCCTGACCGACTTTGACCGGGACGTGTGGGGTTACATCGCCCTCGGCTACTTCCGGCAGAAAACCGTAGCCGGCGAAATCGGCTCCTCGACCATGCCGCATAAAGTCAACCCGATTGACTTTGAAAACTCGGAAGGCAACCTGGGCATCGCCAATGCCCTGATGCAGCATCTGGCCAGCAAGCTGCCCATCTCGCGCTGGCAGCGGGATCTGACCGACTCCACCGTACTGCGCAACCTTGGCGTCGGCTTTGCCCACAGCCTGATTGCCTACGAATCCACCCTGAAAGGTATTGGCAAACTGGAGCTGAACGCAGCACGGCTGGCAGCGGATCTGGATGCCTGCTGGGAAGTGCTGGCCGAACCGGTCCAGACCGTGATGCGCCGCTATGGAGTGGAAAATCCCTATGAAAAACTCAAGGAGCTGACCCGGGGCAAGGGCATTACGGCCGAAGCCCTGCAGCAGTTCATCGACAGCCTGCCCATTCCTGACGGGGCCCGGCAGGAACTGCGCCAGCTGACCCCGGCCACCTATACTGGCAACGCCGCCAGCCAGGCCCGGCGGATCTGACCGGCCCGCCCGGCCTTCACCATCAACGCAGGGATACATCCATGGTTTCTGGACAACCTCTCCAGCTGCTGGGTGGCCTCAGTGCCCAGACCTTTCTCCGCGACTACTGGCAGAAAAAACCCCTGCTGGTCCGTCAGGCCATCCCCGGCTTCCAGAGCCCGATTTCAGCCGACGAGCTGGCTGGACTTTCCCTGGAGGAAGACGTTGAGTCCCGGCTGATCCTTGAACAGGGCCAGACGCCCTGGGAACTGCGCCATGGGCCTTTCGCCGAAGACACCTACCAGCAGCTGCCCGAAAGCCACTGGACCCTGCTGGTCCAGGCCGTTGACCAGTGGGTTCCCGAAGTGGCCGGGCTCAAGGAGCGCTTCCGCTTCCTGCCCCAGTGGCGCATGGATGACATCATGATCAGCTATGCCGCTCCAGGGGGTGGCGTCGGCCCCCACTACGACAACTACGACGTGTTCCTGCTCCAGGCCCAGGGCCACCGCCGCTGGCGGATCGGCCCGGTCTGCGATGGCAGCAGCCCCCTGCTGGACCACCCGGACCTGCGGATCCTCGCCGAATTCCAGAATGAGGACGAATGGGTTCTGGCCCCGGGTGACCTGCTGTACCTGCCACCCTGCCTCGCCCACTTTGGCACGGCTGAAGACGAGTGCATGACCTGGTCCCTGGGCTTCCGGGCTCCGAGCGCAGCCGAAGTACTCACCCATTTCAGCGATTTTCTGGCGGAGTTCCTGCCAGACGAACAGCGTTATACCGACCCGGACCTGCAGCCGGCCGGAGATTCCCATAAAATTACCGGCGATGCAGTCCTGCGCCTGAAAACCCTGATCCAGCAGAGTCTGGATGATGACCGGCTGCTGCTCAGCTGGTTTGGCCAGTTTATGACCGAGCCACGCTACCCGGAACAGCTGGCCGGACAGGAGATCAGCGAGGCCGGCCTGCGGCGGGCCATTGCCGACGGCGCCCTGCTGGCCCGCAATCCTGCCTCGCGGCTGGCATGGGCCGAGATTGACCTTGGCCCGCTGCTATTCGCAGGCGGCCAGAGCCGCCTGCTCTCCCCGCGCCTCGGTCCGCTGCTCGGGCTGCTCTGCTCTGCCCCGGCCCTGTATGCAGACAATCTGGCGGCCTGGCTGGAAGACCCGGAAGCCCTGACCCTGATTACCGAGCTGCTCCGCCAGGGCAGCCTGGAGTTTGCCAGTGAATGATCCGGAAGTACGCCGGACCAGCTGGCAGCAGGACCATACGGAACTGCGCCGGATCCGGGAGCGCGTGTTTATTGCCGAGCAGGCTGTACCGCCCGAACTGGAGTGGGATGCAGAAGATGCCCACGCCATTCATTTTCTGGCCTTTGAGGGCGAATTTGCCGTAGGCACCGCCCGCCTGCTGGCAGACGGCCATATTGGCCGGGTGGCGGTCCTGCGGGACTGGCGCCACCAGGGCATTGGTCTGAGCCTGATGCAGGCTGCCCTGCAACAGGCCAGACAGCTGCACCTGCCCAGGGCCATCCTGTCTGCCCAGACCCAGGCCATTCCGTTTTACCAGAGGCTGGGCTTTCAGGTAACCAGCGGGGAGTATCTGGACGCGGGCATGCCCCACGTTGAAATGCAATGCCTACTGTCCTGAACCGGCAGATGGTGTCCGGGGCAGGCCTGCGCCCAGCAGGGCCCGCAACAGGATGCCAATGGTGCTGCCATTATGCAGCATTGAAGCTGCAACCGGACTCAGGCGGCCCAGGGCCGCGCCCAGCAGAATGGCCGAGTTGACGCCAACCGTATACTGAAAATTCCGCTGGATCAGCCGGCGGGTAGCCAGAGCCAGCTCGTGGGCTCTGGCTACCAGCGCCAGATCATCCTTCAGCAGGGCAATATCCGAAGCTAGCCGGGCGATATCCGCCCCATTGTGCATGGCAATACCCACCCGGGCACCGGTCAGGGCCGGAGCATCATTGACACCATCACCCACAAAGGCCATCTGGCAGCCAGTTTCAGACAGCTGCCGCAGAATTCCGGCCTTGTCCTCTGGCAGCAGACCCGCATGCACCTCATCCAGCCCCAGCTGCTCGGCCATGGCCCAGGCCCGCTCCGGATGATCCCCGGTCAGCATCACCAGCCGGCGAACGCCCTGGCGACGTAAAGCCTGCAGGGTTTCAGCCGCATCGGGCCGCAGCTGGTCTTTCAGGGCCAGAATGCCAATCAGCCGCTGGCCGTAGCCGATATACAGCAGCGTCTTGCCCTCATGGAGCAGCCGGGCGATGGTCGCCTCATGAGGAGCAACCGCAATGCCCTCATCCTCTTCGACAAAATGCCGCGACCCGACCACTACCCGCTGCTGATCAATGGTACTGGCCACACCATGCGCCACCACAAACTCCACTTCCTTATGACTGAAGTGCTGGTAATGGGGTTGCCGGTGCGCAGCCCGGACCACCGCCAGAGCCAGCGGATGCACATAATGCTCCTCAACTGAGGCAGCCAGATTCAGCAGATCCTCCGCCGTGTAATCATCGGCCAGAGCCACAGAGTCGGTCACCTGCAATACGCCTTGGGTCAGGGTACCGGTCTTGTCAAAAACAAAGGTATCCACTTCCGCCAGCCGCTCCAGGGCACTGGCGGTCTTGACCAGAATCATGGCTTTCCCGGCCCGGTACATGGCCGACTTGAACGCCACCGGTGTAGCCAGCTTCAGGGCACAGGAATAGTCGGCCTGCAGAACCGCACTGACCCGGGCACCATCCCGGGAAAACAGCCAAGTCAGCCCGGCCAGCCCCAGCACCATCGGCACCAGCCGGTCGGCCAGCCGCGAAGCCTGCAGCTGGGTCCCACTCCGGCTCTCCAGCGACTGGCCGACAAAATCCGCAATCCGCGCCGCAGCCGCCTGGTCTCCCACCTGCTCGGCGTAGATCCGCAGGCGCCCCTCCTCCACCAGCGTCCCGGCCAGCACCCGGTCGCCCCGCTGCCGGGTGACCGGAACACTCTCGCCGGTCATGGTGGACTCATTGACCAGCGCCGTACCGCCCAGAACCGTGCCATCAACCGCAATTACCCGGCCCGTGGCAGCAATCACCGTATCGCCGGCCCGGACTTCCAGATTGCCAATCTGCACTTCCTGGCCATCCCGCTCCACCCAGACCTCATCCACCGCCGGCCGCAACAGGCTTTTCAGCAGACCATCCGAGCGCTGCTCGATGGAGTGCTCCAGATATTCCCCCAGAGCCAGCAGAAAGGCCGTGGTATTGGCGGCCAGAAAATCCCGGCGGCCAATGGAAATGGCCACTGCCAGGGCCTCCAGCACGTGGGAGGTAATGCCCTGACGGATAAAGTCATCCATGGCCCCGGCAAATACCGGCACCGCCGCCATCAGGGCAGCCGGAGCCTGCAGGCCAGGTTGCAAACCCCGCACGGCCAGCAGGGCCGTGCCACTCAGCGCCACATTGCTCAATGAGGCTTCCGGGGTTCCTGCCGATCCCTGATGGGCCGGCGGTGACAGCCCCCGAATGGCCATCACCAGGGCCGCCTCTCCAGTTATGGCCGGATCAAAATCAATTACCAGACTGCGGATAGCCGTATTGATCCGGACGCCGGTCACCCCCGGCAGCCGGGTAATGGCCGGCATGATCAGCCCGGCAGCCCGGGGCTCATGACAGGCATAACGGAAACGGATGCGCCGGGCTGTCGCATGGCACACCTCCAGCCGGAAAAACCATGACTGTTTCATCAAAATGGCCCGGAAGTCCGGCGGGAAAGACCCGCCGGACAACGGCCTCCTCCCTGTATGCTAGGCGTGCTGTTCCGCTTCCAGCTCGGCCCGGACATCAGCCAGCTGCTCCTTGAGTTCCTCGACACTGCCTGCTACCGAGCCATACAGCTTCATGCCCAGTTTCAGCAGCTTGCCCCGCAGCTCCTCATCGGTCAGCAGCCAGGCCACCGCACCGCCTGCCACCAGCCCCAGCAGAAACTGCTCCGTGTGCCGGGAACGGAGAAAATCTGGCAGGCCGGACAGCGCTCCGGCACCCGCCAGTCCGGCCATCAGGGCATCTTCCGGAACCTGCCCCTCCCAGGCGGCAGCCGGCCGGTTTTCCCTGCCCTGGGCATAACCGTAACCACCGGCCTGCTCATGACCATACTCCGCATACTTTTTGTTCCGGTTCTTCTTGTTACGTTTTTTACTCATGACCCTGTTCTCCCTGCCCACCCAGACAGCGCTCCACCAGCAGGACGCCGGTGGCACCAGCAGCTGCCAGCGTCAATGCTCTTAAATAATTCCCCTGACGGACAGCCATGGCTGCCTGCGAACCCGCCGACAGGGCTACGCCACCCTGCAGCCCATGCCGGACAATACGCCGCAGCGCCTCACGGCTACCTTCTGCACGCCGGTCCTGAAAAGCAGAAAGGCAGGCAGCCGCGACCAGTCCTCGGGTAAAACTGCCATCCGCTGGCCCAAGCAACGGATTCATGATGGCTGCTCCGGATGCCGGCCCGCTTCAGCCGCAGGGACCGGGCTACTACCCTGTCCCTCAAGAACCCGCTCGGCCGGAACATCCTTTTCCTCTGGCGGAACACCGGTTTCCCTGACCAGCTGGTCACGCATGCGCTCCGAAGCTGAGGCCACACTTTCCAGTCCGGATACCGTCGCCGAACGCAACCGGGTTCTGGCACTGTCCAGCACCTTGCCGGATGGCACGTTTTTCAGCAGCCGGAAGGCCACCGCACCGGTCACCAGACCGAGTGCAAAGGGTAAAAGTGGCAACATGATCATTTCTCCTGTGATTTGCGCTTGAGCTTTTCCCGGACCAGCCAGGTTCCACCGCCCCCGATCACCAGCCCCGCCAGCAGGGCCGGATGGGCATTACGCAGGACCGGACTGACGACCCCCAGCAGGCCACTGCTGCCACTGGCCCGGGCCAGGACCTGCTCAAACAGGTCACTGACCGGCCCATGCCGGACATAGGCCTGCTGGGCTGGAACGCCCTGCTGCTGGTGATAGCGCTCCTGGTCAGCCGCCAGCCTGGCGGCCTGCTGGAAGGCGGGCAGATGATTTTCATAAGACGCGGCCTGCAGGTTGCGGAAGACCCGGATCACCCCGGCATCGCGGACCACTTCCAGCAGTCCGGCATACAGCCGGACATTGGCCACTTCGCCAGCAATCGCCCGGTTACAGTTGGCCAGCCAGCCGGATTCAATGACCGTTTCCTCAGGAAAGGGATCCAGGGGCCGGGAAATCCCCAGCCGGTCACAGATGGCCGACAGCGCGGCAATATGCTGTGCCTCGGAGCGGGCGATGCGGGCGAAGGGCTGACGGCCGCCATAAGCCTCGGCAACCCGCTGGTAAAAACTGCGGGCGGCATATTCGTCATACAGGGCAATCCGCACCGCCTGATGCAACACGGGAAAAGGCGCCGCCGGATCAACCCGGCGACTGCGCAGAATCGCTTCATCATAGTTCTGCATGCCGCACCTCCTGGCAGAGCGTTATCAGGACCCCCAGCAGCACGGCAGCCTCTGGTGATGGGCTGCCGGCCAGCCAGTCATCCCACGCCCTGGCCGGAATCTGTCCGGGGTCATATTCCACAACGCAGGAACGGGCCAGCAGATTGGGCCGCACCTGGCGGATGGCCGGATGCCGCTCCACCAGAGCCACCACCCGGGATACAGAGGCCGCAGACAGCGCTGGCTGGCCAGAAACCCCGGCCGGCAGCTCCAGCAGCCGCAGCCGGACCCGGCCGGGAATATGATGGACAACGGATACACAGCCTGGCAGCAGGTCCAGCAACTGCTGGTCCGCCACAGGCCCGACCGGTTGAAACGCGCTCATGAGTGACCTCATCCCTGTCTTCAGATGCCTGTTTTATGACAGGGCCGGCCCACAAAATCAAATAAAAATTATTATTGTTTGCATGCGTATCACACAGACCTGCGCGAAAGATACAACGTCACCAGCTGGCAACCCAGCAGGGCCAGCAGCGTATACACACTGAAATCCAGGGAAAAAATCCGGTGAATATCCTCACCACAGATAGCCTGTCCCTGCAAAAACTCCGGCACATCCCAGGGGTGCGGAAACAGGACACTGTAAAAAGGAAACGGACTGCAGGTCTGTGCCTCAAGCACCCCGTACTCCAGCAGCAGCAGCCGGATATTGGCCAGCACCGCCCCGCAATACAGCAGCTGTACCAGCAACAGCGTCACCCGGCGCACCAGAACCCGCCTGACCAGCACCAGCGGTGAAAGCAGCAGCACCAGCAGCAGGAAAAAGCGGATCTCCACACATAACGTACAGGGCAGCCAGCCCAGCACATGCTCCACCAGCCAGGCCAGCAGCAGCAGCAGCGCGGGCAGAGCAGAAAGCCAGGCCAGAAACCGCAGATCCTGTTTCATCCAGAGCACCTCCATAAACGCGGCCAGGCCGCTTGCCTGCCTATCCTCTCACCAGACGCAGGCCCTGCCAAAAGCAGCCTATAATCAGGTTCCCAAACTCACCGGCGGAGTGACTGCCATGCGTGCGTGCCCTGCCCTGGCCGGAGCCCTGCTGCTCCTGTGCGGACTGCCCGTGCAGGCCGCCACCGAAGTCATCAGCCTGCACTACCAGATGGCAGAAGAACTGCTGCCCGTGGCCCGCTCCATTCTGGGCAGCCAGGGCCGGGTTACGGCTTACGGCAACCAGCTGATCGTCAATGCACCGGACAGTCTGCTGGACGAACTGAAACAGACCCTGCAGCAGCTTGACCGGAAGCCGGTACAACTGCTGGTCAGCGTAGATACCCGGGATAACGCCAGCAGCCAGAACAGCAGCTACCGGGTCGATGGCGCCGCCAGCCCCGGGGAACCCCGCTGGAACGGCCAGCAGCGCAGCGACGTGCGGATCATCCGCTACACAACATCCAGTGCAGACAGCGGCACCCGGCAGGTACGGGTGACCGAAGGCTATCCGGCCCTGATCCAGGTCGGCCAGCAGGTCCCCCTGCAAAATGCCGGAACAGACGCCTATGGCCGCTACTACCAGAACACCCGATACCAGACGGTCATGCAGGGCTTCTATGTCACTGCCGTACTCAGCGGCAAAAACCAGGTCACCGTCACCCTCAGCAGCCGGAATGACCGGGTCAGCCACTCAAACCCGGACGTGCTGGACCTGCAGGACGCCAGCACACGGGTCTCCGGCCCCCTTGGCGAATGGCTCAGCTTCGCAGGCAATGACCAGGGCGCCCCGGCGGACCGGGACCATGTTGTCCGGCATTACGCCACCCAGGGCCTGCAGAGCTACAGCCTGAGACTAAAGGTAGATGTGCTCAGCGACTAAAGGCTAATGTCCGGAAAGGTCTTCCCGCCAATCTTGTAGCGCATCAAAAAAAACACTACAAAACCGTTGACGGGGCCCGGCAAGCCAAGCATGATGAGGCCACTCCCAGCGACGAGGGGTCCTGACGGAAAACCGTCAGTGTGTATTGAGCCCATCAGCGCAGATGTTCTGCAACCGTACGGCCCAAAAAGCTGTACTGATGAGAACCCGCCCGCAGTATCACCGTCCACAAGACCGCAGAGTTGTTTTTGAAGGCAGCCCAGTATCCGGCCGGCTATCCTCTGCCTTGTTGTTACTGCGTACCCCGGTGACTCCATGTGCTGTGTTGCCTGAACGGGCCATCACTACACGCAGGTCCAAGGTTGGGAATTTAGGTGCCTGACTGTAAATAATCTAGAAGGATTGACCATGTCCGCTTATCAAAACGACATCAAGGCCATTGCTGCCCTGAAAGAACAATTTGGCAGCAGCTGGAGCGCGATCAACCCTGAATCCGTTGCCCGCATGCGCGCCCAGAACCGCTTCAAGACCGGTCTGGAAATCGCTCAATACACTGCCGACATCATGCGCAAGGACATGGCCGAGTACGATGCCGACTCGTCTGTCTACACCCAGTCGCTGGGCTGCTGGCACGGTTTCATCGGCCAACAGAAACTGATCTCCATCAAGAAGCACCTGAAGCATACCAACAAGAAGTACCTGTACCTGTCCGGCTGGATGGTTGCGGCCCTGCGCTCCGAGTTCGGCCCGCTGCCGGACCAGTCGATGCATGAGAAGACCGCCGTCTCCAACCTGATCGAAGAGCTGTACACCTTCCTGCGTCAGGCAGACAGCCGCGAACTGGATCTGCTGTTCACGGCGCTGGATGCTGCCCGCGAAGCCGGCAATGCCGCCCGGGCTGCCGAAATCCAGTCGCAGATCGACAATTACGAAACCCATGTCGTCCCGATCATCGCCGACATTGACGCCGGCTTCGGCAACCCGGAAGCCACCTACCTGCTGGCCAAGCGCATGATTGAAGCCGGTGCCTGCTGCATCCAGATCGAAAACCAGGTTTCTGACGAGAAACAGTGCGGCCACCAGGACGGTAAAGTGACCGTTCCGCACGCCGACTTCCTCGCCAAGGTTGCGGCTGTTCGCTACGCCTTCCTCGAGCTGGGCATCGATAACGGTGTCATCGTTGCCCGGACCGACTCCCTGGGCGCCGGCCTGACCAAGCAGATCGCCGTGACCAGTGCACCGGGCGACCTGGGCGACCTGTACAACAGCTTCCTGGACTGCGAAGAAATCTCCGAAGCCGAGCTGGGCAACGGTGATGTGGTCATCAAGCGTGAAGGCAAGCTGCTGCGGCCGAAGCGTCTGCCATCCAACCTGTTCCAGTTCCGCAAGGGCACCGGCGAAGACCGTTGCGTCCTCGACTGCATCACCTCCCTGCAGAACGGTGCCGACCTGCTGTGGATCGAGACCGAGAAACCGCACGTTGGCCAGATCAAGGGCATGGTTGACCGCATCCGCGAAGTCATTCCCAATGCCAAGCTGGTGTACAACAACAGCCCGTCCTTCAACTGGACCCTGAACTTCCGTCAGCAGGTGTTCGATACCATGGCTGCCGAAGGCAAGGACGTGTCCGCCTACGACCGCGCCAAGCTGATGGGTGCCGAGTACGATGAAACCGAACTGGCCAAAATTGCCGACGAGAAGATCCGCACCTTCCAGCGCGACGGTTCCGCCCAGGCAGGTATCTTCCACCACCTGATCACCCTGCCGACCTACCACACGGCAGCCCTGTCCACCGACAACCTGGCCAAGGGCTACTTTGCCGAAGAAGGCATGCTGGCCTACGTCCGGGGTGTACAGCGTCAGGAAATCCGTCAGGGCATCGCCTGCGTCAAGCACCAGAACATGGCGGGTTCCGACATCGGCGACAACCACAAAGAATACTTTGCGGGTGAAGCAGCCCTGAAAGCCAGCGGCAAAGACAACACCATGAACCAGTTCCACTGACCGGGTAACCGCGGCCGGGTCTCCGGCCGCAGCCTCCCCCAGGCCTGCCAGCCCAGCTGGCAGGCTTTTTTTCTGTCAGAAATCCCGCCGGTAAAAAATATCCAGAGAACTGGCCAGGCCACTGGCCGCCTCCAGGAACAGGCGCCGGGTCAGCTGATAACGCATGCCCACCGTGGTGCTCTGGTCAAACACCCCAACCCCATAACTCAGGGTCAGCCGGTCGCTGACCTTGCCGCTGGCCACCACTGAGGTGGCGTCCCCCACCCCCCTGGTATTCAGCTCGAAATCGCGGATGCCAACCCGCTGGGCCAGCGATCCGGCAATCGATGCCCCTCCGGCGACCCCAAGGCCAAGTGCCGCCCTGGCCACCAGACTGGCATCTCCGGTATCCGCACCCAGCGCATGCCCGGCCACCAGATAGGACAGCGCCTGCTCCTGGGACATGGAAGGCTCGGCAAATACGCTGACCACCGGCTGGCTGGCACTGCCCGATATTTTCAGACCGGCCGTCACCGTTTCATTGTTTTCCGTAATGCTCCGGACAGCCTCGATATCCAGATAGGGCTGGCTCAAGGCCCCTGTAAACAGGATCCGGGCCTTGCGGACCGTCAGGTCCTGGCCATAGGCCTGATAACGGCCATCGTTCAGCCGCAGCTCACCCCGGCTATCCAGGTTATCGCCAATATGCAGCTCGCCGGCCACGGTAGCCTTCAGACCGAAGCCATCAAATGCCAGTCGCTGGCGACCCACCTGTACCGTGATATCCATGGCCATCTGCAGGTCCTCCCTGGCCTTCCGCCGCCCCGCTCGCCCCCCCCTCCCCCCCCCCTCTGTATCTCCTGCACTACTCACCCTTGCAGGCTGCATTCTGCGGTAGCCT
>DIDB01000175.1 GCA_002417905.1 Pseudomonadaceae bacterium UBA5811 | reverse complement strand
CGCGGCGGGGCGCGGCGTGGGCGGGCGGCCCCCGGGCGCTGGCTGGCCGCCTGGAACGAAGACCCCGGCCCGGAGACCGCGCGTTTGGTCCGTGAGCGGCCGCGAACGGAAAACGGGGTCGGCTACTACGGTACACCGCTGGCCCGGGTGCTGTTTGCCCAGCTGAAACGGGCGCTGCAGGGCCAGGCCGACCCGGTGCCGGTCGTTGAAGAACCAGCCAGCCCCTCAACCGGGGTGGTGACCATCTTTTACTCCGGTGATGGTGGATGGCGGGACCTGGACCGGGACTCAGCCGAATACATGGCCCGTCAGGGCTACCCGGTGGTGGGGGTGGATGCCCTGCGCTATTTCTGGCAGCACAAGAGCGCGGAGCAGGTCACTTCTGACCTTGAGCAGCTGATGGCCACCTACCGGCAGAAATGGAACGCCAGCGCCTTTGTGCTGGCCGGCTATTCCTTTGGCGCCAACCTGCTGCCAGAGGTCTACAACCGGCTGCCGGCCCGTGACCAGCAGCAGATCAAGGCCCTGCTGCTGCTGGCGCCGGAACGCAGTGGCAGTCTGGAGATTGAAGTCCAGGGCTGGCTGGGCGGAACCGGCCAGGAAATCCGGCTGGCCCCGGAGCTGGTGAAAGTCCCCATGGACAAACTGTTCTGCATCTATGGCAGCGAGGAAGCGGAAGAAAGCGGCTGTACCCTGGCAGAAGCCCGCATGGAAAAACTGCAGCTGCCCGGCGGCCACCACTTTGACGAAGATTACCCGAAGCTGGCGCAGCGCATGCTGGATGCGATCCGCCAGCGGCTCCATTAACCGGCCCACTCCGGCCCCGGCGTTTACCGTCCTGAAAAGGGTTTTCTATGCAGCGCAGACGATTCATGAAGGTTTCCATGGCCCTGGCGGCCGCGACCGGCCTTCCGGCCGGACTGTTCCGGGCCGGCCCGCTGCGGGCCGGGGACGCCACTCCGGGCCCGGAAACACCGTTCAGCTTTGAGTGGCTCCAGCAGCAGGCCCGGCAGCAGGCCCGGTCCGCCTGGACGGACACCCGCCAGACCCTGCCACCCACCCTGGCCAGCATGGACCCGCTGGACTTCAATGCCATCCGCTACGACAGCAGCCAGTCCCTGTGGAATGACCTGCAGGGCCAGCTGGACATCGAGTTTTTCCACGTGGGCATGGGCTTCCGCCAGCCGGTACGCATGTACAACGTCAACCCCAGAACAGGGCTGGCCCGGGAGATCCATTTCCGCCCGGAGCTGTACAGCTACGAACAGACCCATATCGACCGCAGCCAGCTCAAGGGCGACCTGGGGTTTGCCGGATTCCGGGTGTTCAAGGCCCCGCAGATCAATGCGCACGATATCGTCTCGTTCCTCGGCGCCAGCTACTTCCGGGCGGTGGACAAAGCCCAGCAGTACGGCCTGTCCGCCCGGGGCCTGGCGGTGGACACCTATTCGGACCGACCCGAGGAATTCCCGGACTTCACCCGGTTCTGGTTTGTCCAGCCCGGGGCGCGCAGCACCCGCTTTACCCTGTATGCCCTGCTGGACTCCCCCGGCGTTACCGGGGCCTACCGCTTCGAAATCGACTGTCTGGCCGAGCGGGTCGTGATGGAGGTGGATGCCCACCTGTACCCGCGCCGCGACATCCACCAGCTGGGCATTGCACCGATGACCAGCATGTTCAGCTGTGGCGGCTATGAACGGCGGATGTGCGACACCCTGCACCCGGAGCTGCACGACTCGGACCGGCTGGCCATGTGGCGCGGCAATGACGAATGGATCTGCCGGCCGCTGAACAACCCGGACCGGCCCCGCTTCAACACTTTTACCGACAACAGCCCCAAAGGCTTTGGCCTGGTGCAGAGCGACCATGACTTCCGCACCTACCAGGACACGGTGGACAGCTACCACCGGCGGCCCAGCCTGTGGGTCGAGCCCACCACCGCCTGGGGTGAGGGGCAGATTGCCCTGCTGGAACTGCCCACTACCGGGGAAACCATGGACAACATCGTGTCCTTCTGGATCCCCAAAGAGCCGGTCCAGGCGGGGGAAGCCCTGCATTTTGGCTACCGGCTGCACTGGAGTGCCCTGCCCCCGGTCCGCACGCCCATGGCCCGGGTCCATGCCACCCGCTCCGGCATTGGCGGCTTTACCGAAGGCTGGGCGCCCGGCGAACACTATCCACCTGTCTGGGCCCGGCGCTTTGCCGTGGACTTCACCGGCGAAGGCCTGCGGCTGCTGGCCGATCCGGCCCGGATCGAACCGGTGATTACCGTTTCTGCCGGACAGCTCAAGGACATCCAGGTGCTGTTTATCCCGGAAATTGAAGGCTTCCGGGTACTGTTTGACTGGTATCCCACGGATGACAGCGTGGAGCCGGTCAATATGCGCCTGTTTATCCGCACCGCCGAACGGGCCCTGAGCGAAACCTGGCTGTACCAGCACTTCCCGCCCGCCCCGGACAAACGTAACTACCCGGCCTGGCCCCAGAGCAGCAACCGCTGGGGCCAGGCCGGGTAGTTACG
>DIDB01000049.1 GCA_002417905.1 Pseudomonadaceae bacterium UBA5811 | reverse complement strand
CATCTTATTCGCCATTGCATGCGGTGCACCCGGCACCATTCTGGACGCCAGCCGGGACGGGCTCAGCGTTGCCTGCGGTGACGGTGCCCTGCTGCTGACCCGCCTGCAGCTGCCCGGCGGCCGGGCCATGGACTTTGCCGACCTTTATAACAGCCGGCGCGAACAGTTCGCTCCCGGCCTGGTACTGGGCCAATGAACCCGCGCCTGGCGGCAGCCCGGGCGCTGGCCGCCGTACTGTCCGGCAAGGCTTCGCTGGCCGGCAGCCTGCCAGCCCAGCTGGAGCGGCTGGCCCCCCGGGACCGGGGCCTGGCCCAGGAGCTGGCCTTTGGCACTGCCCGCTGGCAGCCCCGGCTGGCCGGACTGGCCAGTGAATGGCTGCACAAGCCGTTCCGGGCCACCGACCGGGATCTGGAAGCCCTGCTGCTGGTCGGGCTCTACCAGCTGTTGTACACCCGGATTCCGGCCCATGCCGCCATCGCCGAAACCGTTGATGGCGCTACAGCCCTGAAAAAAGTCTGGGCCAAGGGCCTGCTGAATGCCGTGCTGCGCCGGGCCCAGCAGGACGGCGCGGAGCGGCTGGCTGCCCTGGAGCGCGATCCGGTGATCCGGCTGGCCCATCCCCGCTGGCTGCAGAAAGCCCTGAAAGCGGCCTGGCCAGAACACTGGGAAGCGATCTGTGCCGCCAATAACCAGCACCCGCCGCTGACCCTGCGGATCAACCGCCGGCGCACCTGCCGTGAAGAGTACCTGGCCCGGCTGGCCGCCGCCGGCCTTGATGCCAGCCCCTGTCCGTTCAGTGCCGACGGCCTGCAACTAGCCGAACCCTGCGATGTCAGCCAGCTGCCCGGTTTTGCCGAAGGGCTGGTCAGTGTCCAGGACGAAGCCGCCCAGCTCTGTGCCGGACTGCTGGCACTGGCGCCGGGCCAGCGGGTACTGGATGCCTGCTGCGCCCCGGGCGGCAAGACCGGCCACCTGCTGGAACACGAACCGGCACTGGCCAGTTTGCTGGCACTGGATCTGGAGCCCAAAAGGCTGGAACGGGTCCGGGACAATCTGGCGCGACTGGGCCTCTGTGCCCGGCTGCAGGCTGCCGATGCCCGGGATACCGCCCGCTGGTGGGATGGCCAGCCCTTCCAGCGCATCCTGCTGGATGCCCCCTGCTCGGCCACCGGGGTGATCCGCCGCCACCCGGATATCAAGCTGACCCGCCAGCCGGAAGACATTGCCGCACTGGCCCGGCTGCAGGGCGAACTGCTGGATGCCCTCTGGCCCACCCTGGCGCCCGGCGGCCTGCTGCTGTATGCCACCTGCTCGGTCCTGCCCGATGAAAACCGCGACACCATCGCCGCCTTTCTGGCCCGGACCCCGGATGCCCGGGAGCTGGAAGTTCCCGGCCCCGCCGGTCTGCACCAGACGCACGGCCGCCAGCTGCTGCCCCGGAACGGGGGCCATGACGGCTTTTACTATGCCCGGCTGACCAAAGGTGTCCTGCAGCCCGGATAGGCGCGCCCAACGGAGATCCTGCTGTGAAAATCATCATTCTCGGTGCCGGACAGGTGGGGGGAACCCTCGCCGAACATCTGGCCAGTGAATCCAACGATATCACCGTGGTGGATACGGACAGCGAGCGGCTGCGCAGCCTGGGCGACCGGCTGGATATCCGAACCATCCAGGGTATCGGCTCCTATCCCACCATCCTCCGCCAGGCCGGAGCGGATGATGCCGACATGCTGGTGGCAGTGACCAGCAGCGACGAAACCAACATGATGGCCTGCCAGGTGGCCTATACCCTGTTCAGTACTCCGACCAAGATCGCCCGGGTCCGGGCCTCGGCGTACCTGATCCGCAGTGACCTGTTCTGCAACGAGGCCATTCCGGTGGACGTGCTGATCAGCCCGGAACAGGTGGTCACCAACTACATCAAGCGGCTGATCGAATACCCCGGCGCCCTGCAGGTGGTGGACTTTGCCGAAGGCAAGGTGCAGCTGGTGGCGGTGCGGGCCTACTACGGCGGACCGCTGGTGGGCCAGGAACTGCGCCAGATCCGCGAGCACATGCCCCACGTCAATACCCGGGTCGCCGCCATCTTCCGCCGCAACCGGCCAATCCTGCCTACCGGTGACACCATCATCGAGGTGGATGACGAGGTGTTCTTCCTTGCCGCCAAGGCCGACATCAAGGCCGTGATCAGCGAACTGCGCCGCAAGGAAGATGACTACCGGCGGCTGGTGATTGCCGGGGGCGGCAATATCGGCGAACGCCTGGCCGAAGCCATCGAGAGCCGCTACCAGCTGAAGATCATCGAGAGCAGCCCAGCCCGCTGCCGCCATCTCTCCGACCGTCTGGACAGTGCGGTCGTCCTGCAGGGCAGCGCCTCGGACAAGCACCTGCTCATGGAGGAAAACATCGACGAGGCGGACATCTTCCTCGCCCTGACCAACGATGACGAGGCCAATATCATGTCCTCCCTGCTGGCCAAGCGGCTGGGTGCCCGCAAGGTGATGAGCATCATCAATAACCCGGCCTATGTGGACCTGGTACAGGGCGGCGAGATTGACGTGGCCATCAGCCCGCAGATGGCCACCATCGGCTCGCTGCTGACCCATGTGCGCCGGGGTGATATTGTCACCGCCCACTCCCTGCGCCGGGGTGCGGCCGAAGCCATCGAGGTGATTGCCCACGGCGATGCCAGCGCCAGCAAGGTGGTGGGCCGGGCCATCAGCCAGCTCAAACTGCCGGCCGGCACCACCATCGGCGCCATCGTCCGCAACGACCGGGTACTGCTGGCCAATGATGATCTGGTGATCGAAACCAATGACCACGTCATCCTGTTTCTGGTGGACAAGGCCAATGTCCGCAACGTCGAACTGCTGTTCCAGGCCGGCCTGGCTTTTTTCTGAGGAGCATCAACCCGTCATGTTCACCATCACCCGGGATACCCCATGAGCAGCCTGGCCGATCTTGTCCTGCATCTGGACCAGCACCTTGTGGAATGGATGGCCCTCTGGGGCCCCTGGATCTATCTGCTGATGTTCCTGGTCATCTTCTGCGAAACCGGGCTGGTGGTGGCCCCCTTCCTGCCCGGCGACTCCCTGCTGTTTGCGCTGGGCGCGCTGAGCGTGGCGGAGAATGGCCTGGACCTGACCACCCTGCTGCTGGTGCTGAGCCTGGCCGGCATCCTGGGCGACAGCCTGAATTACCAGATCGGCCGCTACCTCGGGCCCCGAGTCTTTGAACGGGACAGCCCGTTCTTCCGCCGGGAATACCTGCTGAAAACCGAACAGTTCTACGAAAAATGGGGCGGCTTCACCATCATTGCGGCCCGCTTTGCCCCGATTGTCCGGACATTTGCCCCCTTTGTTGCCGGGGTCGGCCGGATGCCCTGGCGGCGTTTTCTCGGCTACAACGCCATCGGCGGCGTGGTCTGGGTCTTCACCTTTGTGCTGGCCGGACACTTTTTCGGCAACCTGCCCGTGGTGAAAGCGCATTTCCATCTGGTCATCATCGCGGTGATAGTCTTCAGCGTGCTGCCGCTGGTCATGCCCTGGCTGCGCACGCGCCGCACCTGAACCAGGCTGTTTTGCCTTGCGCCGCGCCCCGGCCATCCTAGAATACGCGCCGGCAAAAGCACGGGACCGGGGCGCAGCCGTCACAGGGTTTTTATCAGCTGGCCGCCACGATGGGCGGGCCGCAGCCCCGGGGCCGGTCCCCGCGCTGACAGGGCAGAACATGAGGATCCGGAGCCCGGCCGGGGCTCCGTCAATAACGATGTTGTTTGGGGTGAACTATGCGTGACGAAGAACTCGAACAGGACGAACTGGAGATGCAGGACGGCGAAGACGGCGAAGAGCTGTCGGCGACCAGTACCAGTGATGAGCCTGCGGAGGACAGCGGAGAGAGCGAGGACAGCAGCGAGACCAGCGCCAGCCGGCCGGCCAGAAAAGCCAAGGCCAGCGAGGCTGAAGAGCCGCTGCCCGGCATCGAGGCCAAGCAGCGGGAACGCGACGAGCTGGCCCGGGCCATGGAGGAGTTTCTGGCCCGGGGTGGCCTGGTGCAGGAGATCGAGGCCAATGTGGTCGCCGACCCGCCGAAAAAACCGGACAACAAGTACGGCAGCCGCCCCATCTGAACTCAGGGCGCTGGCCGGCTCCAGCGGGCCAGCAGCCCGGGCAGCTCATCCAGCCGGCGGATCCGGGCATCCGGCTCCGCCCCGCCGGGCCAGGGCCGGTCATCCGGGTTAAACCAGACACTCCGGAGGCCTGCCTGGCGGGCACCGGTCATGTCATCCAGCGGATGGTCGCCCACATGCAGGGCCTGGCCGGCCGCCACACCGCCCCGCCGCAGCGCCTCCCGGAACGGATGCGGGTCCGGCTTGCCCACCCCCAGCTCCTCGGCGCAGAGGATGAAATCAAAGTATTGCCCCAGTCCCAGCCGGCGCACGTCGGCATTGCCATTGGTCAGCACTCCCAGCACATAGCGGCCCTGCAGGCGGGCCAGCAGCTGGTGGACCCCATCGGCCACCGCGATCTGGTTGCGCGCCTCCAGAAACACCTGAAAGCCCTGCTCGGCCAGTTGCTCCTGCTCTTTGCCGGCATACCCCGCCTCAGCCAGGGCCAGGCGCAGGACCTGGCGGCGCAGGCCGCTGACCCGGTGGCACAGCAGCGGCTCCCGCGCCAGAACCCGCTGGCGGAATGCCGCCAGACGCTCCGGGGTAAAGTCGCCCAGCCGGGGCACCCGGTCGGCCAGCCACTGGCGCAGTACCCGCTCGGCCCGCTCAATGACCGGCGCCGCCGGCCACAGGGTGTCATCAAGATCGAAAGTAATCAGCCGGATGCTCATTCATGCTCCCGTTTACGCCGGGCCCGGGGATGGGCCTGGTCGTAGGTCCTGGCCAGCTGCTGGAAATCCAGATGGGTATAGATCTGGGTGGTGCTGATATCCGCATGGCCAAGCAGCTCCTGGACCGCACGCAGGTCCTGGGAGGACTCCAGCAGATGGCTGGCAAAACTGTGGCGCAGCATATGCGGATGCAGATGCTGGCCCAGGGTCCGGATGCCCTGCTGGCGGACCCGCAACTGCACCGCCCTTGGCGTCAGGCGGCGGCCCTGCCGGCTGATAAACAGCGCATCGTCCACCGGCCGGCCCTGGGGACGCAGGGCCAGCCAGGCCTGCAGCGCCTCCCGGGC
>DIDB01000204.1 GCA_002417905.1 Pseudomonadaceae bacterium UBA5811 | reverse complement strand
CGAAGGTCAGCATATAGGTGATGACCCCGGTCATGACCGCGGCAATGGGCGGACAGCCTGGCGCCTTGATAATGGGTTTATCCGTGATCACCTGGTCAATCGGCACGGCATGGGTCGGGTTGGGCCGGGCGGCCTGAACACAGCCCCAGCTGGCACAGCTGCCCCAGGCAATAATTACTTTGGCATCTTTGGCAGCATGGCGCAACTGCTCGACAAAGGGCTTGCCACCATTGATACAGAACATGCCATCCTCGTTCAGTGGCGGATTGCCTTCCACCGCCAGGATGTACTCTCCCCTGTATTTCGCCATGGTCTGCTCAAGGCTGGCTTCGGCCTGATGCCCGGCCGCAGCCATCAATGTGTCGTCATAATCCAGCGAAATCATCGACAGCACCACGTCCTTGACCAGCGGATGGGCTGAACGGATAAAGGACTCAGAACAGCAGGTACATTCCAGCCCATGAATCCAGAGCACCGGTGTACGCGGTTTGGTCTCCATGGCATTGGCGATTCGCGGCACAAGGGCCGGTCCCAGCCCGAGGGCGGCTGCAGTCAGGCTGCAGAACTTGAGAAAGCTGCGCCGGGTAATCCCCTGGCGCCGCATCACTTCGTAAAAAGTTTCAATCTGAGACATGCCATTTCCCTTGCAGGCAATCACGGAGGCCCTGTCAACGCTCTGTATTGTTCAAAGAACCAGCGGCTGGAGCAGATATCGCCATTCTCGACGGCGGCCCAATCCTAACAAACCCGGTTACAAACGTAGAGCAAATTCACCCTGTCGCAACAGAGCCAGATCGGGCTGGCCCTGTTGCGGCAGCAAGGAAGCATTCAAGCACAGGCCAGCAGCAGGAACATTGACAGGGGCCAGTCTGGCACGCCCCTCAGTGCATGGCCAACTGCTCCAGCAGCGCGGGCAACAGCTCACCCGCCGGCCCCTCCAGACTGAACTCGTTTCCGGAGCGGACCGGCCGGGCAACCGGGTTGACATGAATGACTGTCGCACCCGCCTCCAGGGCCTGCTCCGGAATATGGGCGGCCGGATAGACGGCCCCGGAAGTCCCCACCGAGAGCAGAACATCACAGGTACTGGCCGCTGTCAGCGCAGCATCCAGCACCCGCCCGGGAAGTGTTTCGCCAAACCAGACCACGCCCGGCCGGACCAGTCCACCGCAATGGGGACAAAGCGGTGGAGTCTGGCGCTCCTCTGGCACAGAGCCAGCAACCGGCGGCGGAAGTGCCATAAAAGGCTGGTTGCAGCGGGAACAGCGTGGCTGATGCAGACTGCCGTGCAAATGCAGGACCTCCGGCGAACCGGCCCGCTCGTGCAGATCATCTACATTCTGGGTCACAAGGGTGACCTGCGAAAACTGGCGCCCCATGCAGGCAATTGCCAGATGGGCCGGATTGGGACAGGCCTGCAGGATCTGTCCGCGCCGCCACTCATACCAGCCCCAGACCAGATCAGGAGCAGCCAGAAAAGCTTCGGGCGTGGCCAGTACCATGGGGTCATAACGGGCCCGCCTGGAGCAGCCACCCCGGAAGGTCTGGATACCACTCTCGGCAGAAACCCCTGCCCCCGTGAATACCACCAGACGCGCAGCATCCTGCAGCGCTTCAAGCAGGGGCCGGGGAAAAACAGCTCCAGACCCCATCAGTGAACCGCAACCCTGCAGCAGGGCCGCCGGAGATCAGTTTGCCGCCCCGCTCTCATCCTTTTTTCCCTCCGCCGCAGGCGCTCCGGCTTTTTCTTCCCCAGCCGCCGGGGCTTTCTCCTCCGGAGCCGCTGCACTGGTATCGGCCTCGTCAGGCTTTTTGATCCCCAGCAGCTCAAGATCAAACACCAGCACTGAATTGGCCGGAATCATCGGGCTGGGGCTCTGGTCGCCATAAGCCAGTTTGCTCGGGATATACAGCTTGATTTTCTCCCCCGTATGCATCAGCTGCAGCCCCTCTACCCAGCCCGGAATCACGCCACTGACCGGCAGATCAATCGGGGTTCCCCGTTTGTAGGAGCTGTCGAAGACCGTACCATCCACCAGGCGCCCTTCGTAATGTACGGTCACGATGTCATCCGGACCAGGCTGGGGACCTTCTGCTGCCTTGACCACTTCATATTGCAGCCCGGAGTCCGTGGTTTTGACTTCCTTGCGCTGGCCGTTGTCTGCCAGAAATTTCTCGCCGGCCTTCAGGGCTTCTTCATTAAGGGTCGCAATCCGCTTCTCGGCCCGGGTCTGCAGATAGGTGAAAGCCTCCATCAGCTCGTCATCACCCAGCCGCTGCGCCTTCTTGCCGATGGCATCCTCAATCCCCAGAGCCACAGCCCTGGAGTCCAGATCATCCATGCCTTCCTGCGACATACTTTTGCCCATGTTCAGACCAATGCCGTAGGAGGCTTTCTGGGCAGGCGTCCTGAGTTCGACGCTGGTCTGTGAATCACAACCGGTCAAAACCAGGCCAACCAGGGCCACGGCAGATGCCAAACGTTGGTGTCTCATGCTGGTTCCTTATATAGAGAGAAGCGTCAGGACAAAAGTGCGCAGCAGCTTAGCAGGCCATCTGGAAGACTGGCTAGCATGGGCATGGCACAAACAGTGCCCTGACCAGCCTGCCGGAAAATATAGATCACCGGAAACAAAAAAAGCGGCCTTTAAAAAGGCCGCCTTTTTCGGGCTGCAAAACTACCTGCAACCCTGTGTAGTGGCGCAGCGGACGGGACTCGAACCCGCGACCCCCGGCGTGACAGGCCGGTATTCTAACCGACTGAACTACCGCTGCGCATAACCTCAAGACTGGTGGGTGATGACGGGATCGAACCGCCGACCCTCTGCTTGTAAGGCAGATGCTCTCCCGGCTGAGCTAATCACCCAACAGGACAGCCATTTATCATGGCCATTCCAAAAATGGCGCAGCGGACGGGACTCGAACCCGCGACCCCCGGCGTGACAGGCCGGTATTCTAACCGACTGAACTACCGCTGCGCATAACCTCAAGACTGGTGGGTGA
This sequence comes from Pseudomonadaceae bacterium UBA5811, assembly GCA_002417905.1. GTDB lineage: Bacteria > Pseudomonadota > Gammaproteobacteria > Pseudomonadales > Pseudomonadaceae > Azomonas. The sequence goes on along the minus strand of DIDB01000204.1, from coordinate 5,320 downwards.
TGACGGGATCGAACCGCCGACCCTCTGCTTGTAAGGCAGATGCTCTCCCAGCTGAGCTAATCACCCTGTGCTCTCGAAGTGGGGCGCATTCTAGTGAGCATCTTCAGACTTGGCAATGCTTTTTTTAATTTTTTTCAGGCCATCCAGCCACTTATCCAATGACGCCCTGACCGCAATAGCTCCCCCCCTTGGACAGCAGGTCTGTGACAGGAATAATGCCCGCTTCGTTTGAGGAGTGCATTGCATGTGGTTTCGCAACCTGCTTGTTTATCGGCTGACCCAACCCATTGACCTGACCCCGGAAACGCTGGAAAACGCCCTGACCAGCAAGGCTGCCCGTCCCTGTGCCAGCCAGGAGCTGCAGACCTGCGGCTTCGTGCCTCCGATTGGGAAGGAAAACCAAGCACCGCTGGTTCATGCCAGCAACGGCTTCATACTGCTGGCAGCCCGCAAGGAAGAACGCATTCTGCCTGGCAGCGTGGTCAACGATGCCCTGAAAGAAAAAACCGAGGAGATCGAAGCCCGGCAGATGCGCAAAGTACACCGCAAGGAACGCGAGCAACTCAAGGATGAAATTGTCCAGACTCTGCTGCCCCGGGCCTTTATCCGCAAATCAGTTACCTTCGCCGCCATTGCCCCGGAGCAGGGTCTGGTATTGGTGGATACCGCCAGCAGCAAACGGGCCGAAGAACTGCTCTCCACCCTGCGCGAGGCGCTGGGCTCATTGCCACTGCGACCTCTGGCCCTGAAAAAAGCCCCTGCCGCCACCCTTACCGCCTGGCTGCAGACCGGGGACACCAATAGCCCGTTTCACATCCTGGATGAATGCGAACTGCGCGACACCCATGAAGACGGCGGCACGGTTCGCTGCAAACGTCAGGATCTGGCCAGCGATGAAATCCGCAATCATCTGGAGGCTGGCAAACAGGTCAGCCAGCTGGCACTGGCCTGGCAGGAGCAGCTGTCCTTTATTCTGGATGAAAAGCTGGCTCTCAAACGGCTGCGCTTTGAGGAGCTGCTGCAGGAACAGGCCGAACAGGATGGCGGTGATGACCCGCTGGGCCAGCAGGATGCCAGCTTCAGCCTGATGATGCTTACCTTTGCCCGCTTTATCCCGGAGCTGATCGAGGCACTGGGCGGCGAGGAACTACCCCAAGGGGTCTGAGCACCCGAAATAAAGCCTCTCCCGCAGCCTGACCCGCCGGGCGCGGGGATCCTGATCAAAATCCCGGCGGGATACTGGACACTACAAAATGCCCGTCGCATGGGGCCATCGGGCAGTACGTTCCTGATCACGAAGCCACAGAGGAGATCTACTCCCATTAACTCGAGAAAACACGAGCAAAAGGCAAAAAAAAAGGGCGACATCTGCCACCCTTAATTGCCTTGCGTGCTTCTGCGTCTGCCTCTGGAACGCACTCCAGTGCAGCAAAACCTGTCTGGCTGCAACCGACCCGACCCCACACCCTGACTTTCGGGCTGACTATCGCGTCGCGCCAGGCACACCTTAATGTGCTGCAAGTTACCCGGCTGGGCAGGTTACTTATTGATGAAAATCAACACTAATCACCAAAAAGATAGCACACAGAAAAACAACTGATACAGATCAAACGTGGCCACTTCCGCCCCTCAGGAATCTGACGGCTTCCGGCCTTTTTTCTGTTTGCCTTTACGGGATGAGCTTTTTCCAGCGGGCAGGGGCAAGGCCCGCTCAAATGCCCGACGTACTTCCTGCAAACGCCGCTCCCGGAAATCATGGATACGCCGGTCACGCTCAGTGGCCAGATCAATCACGTCATCGGTCCCCATCATCCCTCCTAAATACTGATATCAATCCGCTGACCCTGCTGGGCCGGCTCCCCGGCAGAGGCGTCTTCAGTATAAAGCGCTACTGCTTCCGGCTCAGTCTCCGGCACAGACTTGTTCCGGACCACGCGCTGCCTGCGCACCTGCCAGCGTTTCTGGAAATCCTCCGCACTCTCCTGGGGACGGCGCCGGTCCAGGGTAATTGCGGCTTCGGCAGCCGCATCCGTGACGGGCATGACCGGCGGAACAGCAGGCCGGGAGCGCACCGGATCCTGCTGGGCAGTAACCGGAACCAGCTGGGGTGGAACGGGCGTAACCATGACAAGCCTCCCGGAAAATACAGCCTGCGACTACAGTAGCTGCCATAACGTATCGGCAGGCCTGGACAATGACTGAAGAAACCGGATTCCGTTAGTATTCGCAGTTTTCTCAAAGCGGGAGACATGCATGGCGCAGCAATATCTACCGGGGCAACGCTGGATCAGTGATGGCGAGGCAGAGCTGGGTCTTGGGACCATCATTACCCAGGATGGACGCCTGCTGACCGTGCTTTATCCGGCCACAGGGGAGACGCGCCAGTATGCTGTGCATAATGCCCCACTGACCCGGGTCCGCTTTGCGCCCGGTGATGAAATCACCCACTTTGATGGCTGGACGCTGACCGTCAGTGCCGTGGAAGACCATGATGGCCTGCTGGTCTATCATGGCCTGACTGCCCGTCACGAGTCCTGCAGCCTGCCGGAAACCCAGCTGTCCAATTTTATCCAGTTCCGGATGGCCAGCGACCGGCTGTTTGCCGGACAGATCGATCCGCTCAGCTGGTTCAGCCTGCGCTACCATACCCTGGAACACCTGAGCCGCGAGCGCCAGTCTGCCCTGTGGGGACTGGCGGGTGCCCGGGTCCAGCCGATTGCCCACCAGCTGCACATCGCCCGGGAAGTTGCGGATCGCATCGCCCCGCGGGTTTTGCTGGCCGATGAAGTCGGGCTGGGCAAAACCATCGAGGCTGGCCTGATCATTCATCGCCAGCTGCTGGCCGGCCGGGCGGGCCGGGTTCTGATTCTGGTCCCCGAAACCCTGCAGCACCAGTGGCTGGTGGAAATGCGCCGCCGTTTCAATCTGCAGGTCAGCCTGTTCGATGCCGGACGTTTTGCTGCCAGCGATGCCGGCAATCCATTTGAAGAAACCCAGCTGGCACTGGTCGCTCTCGACTGGCTGAAAACAGATGAGAAAGCACAGGATGCGGCCTTTGCCGCCGGCTGGGATCTGCTGGTTGTCGATGAAGCCCACCATCTGGTCTGGCAGCCTGAAGGCGCCAGCCCGGCCTACCAGCTGGTCGAGCAGCTGGCCGGGATCATTCCGGGTGTCCTGCTGCTGACTGCCACCCCGGAACAGCTCGGACTGGAAAGCCACTTTGCCCGGCTGCGCCTGCTGGACCCTGACCGCTTCCACAGCCTTGAAGCCTTCCGGACCGAAAGCCAGCATTATCAGCCGGTAGCCGATGCTGTTCAGGCGCTTCTGGATGATGATCAGCTATCAACCGGGGCGCAGCAGACCATCCAGAGCTTTCTCGGCCCGGCCGCAGAGGCCTTGCTGAAAGCCGCCACCAGCGGCACTGCGGCGGCCCGGGAGCGGCTGATCCGGGAACTGCTGGACCGGCACGGCACCGGCCGCCTGCTGTTCCGTAACACCCGGGCCGCCGTCCGGGGCTTCCCGGAGCGGGAGCTGCACGCCTATCCGCTACCCTGCCCGGAGATTTATGCTGGTACAGACAGCCTCTATCCGGAACAGCTGCGGCCGGCGCTGCCGGACAGCCCGGAAGACAGCCGCTGGTGGCAGCACGATCCCCGGGTTGCATGGCTGATCGATACGCTGAAAAGCCTGCGCAAGTTCAAGATTCTGGTGATCTGTGCCCACGCCAGCACCGCCCTGGATCTGGAGGATGCCCTGCGGGTCCGCTCCGGTATCCCGGCCACAGTGTTCCATGAGGGCATGAGCATCATCGAGCGGGACCGGGCTGCAGCCTACTTTGCCGATGAAGAGTTTGGTGCCCAGGTTCTGATCTGCTCGGAAATCGGCAGCGAAGGCCGCAATTTCCAGTTTGCCCATCACCTGGTCCTGTTCGACCTGCCCGACAACCCGGACCTGCTGGAGCAGCGGATTGGCCGGCTGGACCGGATCGGCCAGCAGCACCGCATCCAGCTGCATGTGCCCTATCTGGAGCGAACCCCGCAGGAACAGCTGTTCCTCTGGTATCACGAAGCGTTGAATGCCTTCCTCAGTACCTGCCCGGCAGGCAGCACCCTGCAGGAGCGTTTTGCCAGGCAGCTGGCCGGGCTGGTGTACACCGCGGATGAAACTCCGGCGTTCCTGGAACTGCTGGAGCAGGCCCGGCGGCTCCGCCTGCAACTGGAAGCCGAACTGCACAATGGCCGGGACCGCCTGCTGGAACTGAACTCCGGTGGCGGACTGGCTGGCGAGCAGCTGGTGACAGCCATTCTGGAGCAGGACGAACGCTACCTGCTGCCCATCTATATGCAGAAACTGTTTAACGCCTTTGGCATTGACAGCGAAGAGCACTCCGAAAATGCCCTGATCCTGCGCCCCGGCGAAAAAATGCTGGATGCCGGATTTCCGCTGGGTGATGACGAGGCCGTCACCATCACCTATGACCGCAACCAGGCACTGGCCCGGGAAGACATGCAGTTCCTGAGCTGGGAGCATCCGATGGTCCAGGGCGGCATGGATCTGGTGCTGTCCGGCCCCATGGGTAATACTGCCGTGGCCCTGATCAAAAACCGGGCCCTGAAGCCCGGTACGGTCCTGCTGGAGCTGCTGTTTGTCAGTGAAGTCGTGGCCCCCCGCCACCTGCAGCTGGAACGCTTCCTGCCAGCCCAGGCTATCCGCTGCCTGCTGGACAGCAAGGGCAATGATCTTGCCACCAAGGTGTCTTTCGAGAAGCTCAACGAACAGCTGGAAAGCGTGCCCCGCAGCAATGCCAACCGCTTCATCCAGGCCCAGCGCGACAGTCTGGCCAGCCAGATCAATGCCGCTGAAGAGAAAGCCCGGCCACGGCATAACGAACGGGTGGCGCTGGCCAGAGAAAGCCTGCAGACATGCCTCGACGAAGAACTGGCCAGGCTGATTGCCCTGCAGACCGTCAACCCCAGTGTCCGGGACAGTGAAATCGAAGCCCTGCGCCAGCAGCGCGATCAGGGACTGGCCCGGCTGGAGCAGGCAGCCCTGCGCCTTGAAGCCATCCGGGTGCTGGTGGCCGGCTAGACCTGCCCGCGCTGCCAGCGGGCCAGCCAGCCCAGACTGGCCTCGGTACCGGCCGGACCGGGCAGGTACTCGGCCCCCAGCCAGCCCTGATAGCCGGTCTGCCGCAGGGCAGCCAGTGCCCCGGCAAAGTCGAGCTGACCGGTACCGGGCGCGCCCCGGCCCGGACAGTCGGCAAACTGCACATGTCCGATCTGCCCCTGCAGCTGGCGGATACAGTCCGGCAGCACCAGCC
>DIDB01000086.1 GCA_002417905.1 Pseudomonadaceae bacterium UBA5811 | reverse complement strand
CCAGATCAATCAGCATCAGGTGCTCGGCAATTTCCTTGGTATCGGACAGCAGGTCTTTTTCCAGGGCCTGGTCAAGTTCCTCTGTTGCCCCCCGGGGCCGGGTTCCGGCAATCGGCCGCACCGTAATCTGCCCCTCCTCCACCCGGACCAGTACCTCCGGAGAAGAGCCAACCACATGGAAATCCCCAAAGTTGAAAAAATACATATAGGGGGTCGGATTAAAACAGCGCAGTGCCCGGTACAGATCAATGGGGGCTGCGCTGAAATCGATGCTCATCCGCTGTGAAGGCACCACCTGCATGCAGTCACCCGCCAGGATGTAATCCTTGATGGCCGTGACCGTCTGCTCGTAATCCTCACGGCTGAAGCTGGAGCGGAACACGGGTTCGGCCACCTGATCCAGAGCCGTAAATTCCAGCCCGGGCCGTGGCGCAGCCGGCTGGCGCAACTGCTGGCGCAGTGCCTGCAGCCGGGCCTGGCCCTGTGCCCACGCATCGGGCTGCTGTGGATCAGCCAGCACAATGCAGTGCAGCTTGCCCGCCAGATTATCGAACACCACCAGTGCATCTGAAACCAGCAGCAGAATGTCCGGAGTGCCCAGCGGGTCCGGATTGGGGCATTTGGTCAGGCGCTTTTCCACATAGCGGACACAGTCATAACCAAAATAACCGACCAGCCCGCCATTAAAACGCGGCAGCCCCGGCACCGGGGCTACCCGGTAGCGGGCATGGAACGCCTCCACAAACGCCAGCGGGTCTGCACAGTCCAAGGACTCTACCACCTGCCCCCGGTGACTGACCTGTACCTGATGGCCCGACACCCGCAGGACAGTGTCACAGGGCAGGCCGATGATCGAGTAACGCCCCCATTTCTCCCCGCCCTGGACAGACTCCAGCAGGTAGGTATCGGGTTTGTCAGCCAGCTTCAGATACAGCGACAGGGGGGTCTCGAAATCAGCCAGCAGCTCAAGGGACAGCGGAATGCGGTTATAGCCTTCAGCGGCCAGCCGCAGGAATTCATCGCGGGTCATGCTCAGCCTCACGGCACACAGTCAGAATGGAAAGGATCGATACGGAGACGCCGGACCAGACCGGCCAGAACAGGATCAGACGCGCCAGCGCCAGCCGGCCACAAAGCCAGAAACGGGGTGCAGGACGTTGCAGGAGACAGCCACAGATCAGTCTCACCAGGCAGAAAAGACGGTTTTGCCACACTACCGGAGCCCTGCCAGTGAATCAACCGGCCAGCAGCTGGCGCAAATCGTCCAGCACCAGATCCGGATGCGCCTCTGCCACCGGCTGGCCGTGGTTATAGCCGTAACTCATGGCCACACAGCGCACCCCGGCAGCACGGGCGGCCAGAACGTCATTACGCGAGTCCCCCACAAACAGGGCTGCCTCTGCCGCGACACCAGCACAGGCCAGCACATGGCGCAGGCCAGCCGGGTCCGGTTTGCGCTGCGGCAGGGTATCGCCTCCCACCGTCCAGCGAAAAAAGCCGCCCAGTCCCTTTTCCTCCAGCAGCGGCCCGACAAACTGCTCCGGCTTGTTGGTAATCAGCGCCATGGGCAAGCTCCGGGCCTGAAGCCACTGCAGCACGGGCAACACCCCCGGATACACCCGGGTCAGGACATGGCTGCCGGAGTAGGCAGCCATAAACCATGGCAGGGCCTGCGCCACCTCGGCCTGATCGACAAGGTCTGCATCCAGCTGCCCGGCCAGGGCCCGTCGGACCAGCACCTCAACGCCATTGCCCACCCATTTCCTGACCTGCTCCTCTCCAGCGGGCGGGCGGCCCAGCCGGGCCAGCATCTGGTCAACCGCCACGGTCAGATCGGGAACGGAATCCAGCAGGGTTCCGTCAAGGTCAAACATCACCAGTTGCGGCAAGATGCCACCAAACAGCTGCTGCAAAGGCATCATGGACGAACCGCTCCGGCCAGCTCCTGGCGCATGGCTGCAATCACCGCCGGATAGTCCGGCTGGCCAAAAATTGCCGATCCGGCCACAAACGTATCGGCGCCAGCCCCGGCAATCTGGCGGATATTCTGCACATTGACCCCCCCATCGATTTCCAGACGGATTTCGCGCCCCGAAGCATCAATCAGCTGACGCGCCTCCCGTAGCTTGTCCAGGGTACCCGGAATAAAAGCCTGACCGCCAAACCCCGGATTTACGCTCATCAGCAGCACCATATCCAGCTTGTCCATCACATATTTCATGTAATCCAGTGGTGTTGCCGGATTGAACACCAGCCCGGCCCGGGCTCCGCCCGAGCGGATCAGCTGCAGCGAACGGTCAATATGCCCGCTGGCCTCGGGATGGAAGGTAATGTAACTGGCTCCGGCCTCCAGAAAATCGCCAATCAGACGGTCCACCGGGCTGACCATCAGGTGTACATCTATGGGCGCTGTAATGCCATAACGGCGCAGGGCCTTGCAGGCCATGGGGCCAATGGTCAGATTTGGCACATAATGGTTGTCCATGACATCGAAGTGGACGATATCGGCACCGGCCGCCAGCACCCGGTCAACTTCCTCCCCAAGGCGGGCAAAGTCGGCAGACAGGATTGACGGGGCAATGGCAAAGGGCTGCATGGCGAGTCTCTGAGCTGTACAGGAGATGGCGCTAGTGTAACCCGGACCGGCCGGCCCCGCCGCACCACCGCCTTACCATGGAGTTTGTGCATGACCCTCAACATCCTGCTGCCTGCACTGCTGCTGGTCCTGACCAGCCCGGTCTGGGCTTCCACTCCCGACCGGGACCGGGTCCGGCATCCTGCCCTGTTCCAGCGCAGTGACCTGGAGGCCCTTGACCTGTCGCGGCGCTACCCGCGCCAGACCCAGCAGCTGCTGGGCGCCGGCGAAAAATTCCTCACCTTCTGGCAGCCGGCCCGTGATACCCGGCCGGCCGGGGCCATCATTATCCTGCCCAGCGAAGGTGAACACGCCGACTGGCCGGATGCCATCGGGCCGCTGCGCCGCGAGATGCCCCGCTACGGCTGGAGCAGCATGACCGTAACCATGCCGGACCCACAGCCAGCCAGTCTGCCCGCCGCATTCAGGGCCTGGCTGCCCGATGTCCGGGCACCCATACCGGAGCACGAACCTGTGGTTCCTGCAGAGCTGCCGGAGGAGGAATCCACCCGCTCCGATGCCCCCGGGCCAGAAAACGAAACGGCCCCGGCTGAACCGGAAGAAAACACGGCCGCCACGGATGAGCCCGCAGAAGCCAGTCCGGAAATCCCTCCCGCCGCTCCGGCCGGACCACCCAGCTATTCAGAGCGGATTGATGCCCGGATCGAGGCCGCCCTGGCCTTTGCCAGGGTCCAGCATCTGGGACGGCTGGTCCTGCTGGGCCACGGTACGGGCGCCTACTGGGCCGCCCGCCACCTCGCCCGGGGCAAGTCGGCAGAAATTGACCAGCTGATCATGCTGGATGTCCGGCAGCCCGAAGGGGAAAGCCTGGAGCTGGAAGACCTGCTGGACTCACTGAAAACACCCACCGTCGATGCCTATTACCTGCGCGGCGAAGCCCCGGCCCAGGCCGGACAGCGTGAAAGCGCCAGCCAGCGCGCCCGGCTGCCTCATTACACCCAGGTAGCCCTGCCGGTACTCACCGCCCCGGCAGACTATATCCAGAAGCAGCTGGTACGCCGGGTCAGAAGCTGGCTGGAACAGCAGCCCTGAACCTCACTGGAAACCATGGCGCTCCCGGACCAGCAGATAGGCTTCATGCAGAGCCCGGGTCAGCTCAGTAGCCCGCTGGATATCCGCCGGACTAGCCCCCAGTCCGGCCAGCTTGTCCGGATGATGCCGGCTTAATTGCCGCCGGTAGGCCAGACGGATCGCAGCAGGCTCTGTATCTGCCTGAACACCCAGCAATTGCAGGGCCTCCTGATAACGGCGTTCGCTGCCGACAGGCCGCTTCGGCTCCCGGCCAGCATCCAGCGCCTCAGCGGCCCCGGCGCTCCAGCCCAGCCACTGCCCCCACTGCAGGATCAGTTCGCGCTCCGGGTGACCCAGCCGGCCCGGCGCCCGGGCCAGACGCCAGCAGGCCGCCAGCAGCAGACGCCCCTCTTCTGGCTGGCCCTGCAGGCGCTCCAGGGCCATACGCAGATTATCCTGCCCGCTCTTGCCCCGGCCAAAGGCCCGGATAGCCGCCAGCTGTTGTGCCCGGTCCATCTGGCGCTGCTGCATTTCAGCCCGGGCAGCCCGGATATGGCTCTCATCTACCCGGCCACCCTGTTTGGCCAGCCGGCCCAGCAGCACAAACAGCAGCTCATCACCCCGGAGCGGCAGCGGACCCGCCGGCCGGGTCCGCCGGGCCTGCCAGCCCTGGCGCAGGCGGCGGTCCACCACCTGCCCCAGCAATACGCCCAGCAGCGCACCACCCGCTCCGGCCAGCCAGGCCCCGAGCAGTGCCCCCAGCAGGCTGAACGGCCAGATCATTCCTGGTGCTCCCGCAGCAGCCGCTCCACCAGATCCAGCCGTTCCCGGGTCCCCACGTCAACCCAGGTGCCGCCATAGTACTCACCACTGACCGCAGCGCCAGCCATCGCCTGACACAGCAGGGGCGCCAGCCGGAACGCGCCAGGCTGGCAACCGGCAAACAGGCGGGGCTGCACGATGGCCAGCCCGCTGTACGTCAGGCGTGGACGGACAGCTTCACTGACCAGACCGGCCGACAGACCGAAATCACCCTGCGGATGATGGGGCGGATTATCGACCAGCACCAGATGGGCCAGCCCGGTCAGTGGCCGCCGCAGCCGGGCAAAATCATAGTCGGTCCAGACATCACCATTGACCAGCAGGAAGGGCTCGGCACCCAGCAATGGCAGCGCCCGGAAAATGCCACCGCCGGTTTCCAGCGGCTCTGTTTCAGCCGAATAGCGGATCTGCAGCCCCCAGGCCGAACCATCACCCAGTGCCGCCTCGATCTGTGCTCCCAGCCAGGCATGATTAATCACAACCTCCTGAAAGCCGGCTGCCCGCAAAGCGCGCAGGTGATAACCGATCAGCGGCACACCCGCCACCGGAATCAGCGGCTTGGGGGTATGCAGGGTCAACGGCCGCAGCCGCTCACCCTTGCCGGCAGCCAGAATCATCGCCTTCATGCCCGGTCCTCCAGCGGCAGGCTGTCCAGCAGGCAGGCCAGCGGCGCCAGCTCCGGCCGCCGGGCCAGCACTCCGTGCAGATAGCCAAAGAAGCGTGGCACGTCCGCCAGATAGCGGGGCTTGCCATCCCGGTGGCAGATCCGGGCAAAAATACCGATGACTTTCAGATGCCGCTGCACGCCCATCAGATCACTGTCCCGGCAGAAAGCCGCAAAATCATCCGGTACGGGAATGCCGGCCAGCCGCGCCTGCTGCCAGTACTGCTGCTGCCAGTGGCGCACCCGTTCCTCGGGCCAGCTGACAAAGGCATCCTTGAACAGCGAGGTGATGTCATAGGTCACCGGTCCCCAGAGCGCATCCTGGAAATCCAGCACACCCGGCACTACCGCACCCGCCATCAGGTTGCGCGGCATATAGTCCCGGTGCACAAAGACCTGTGGCTGGGCCAGGGCAGCCTCCAGCAGCAGCCGGCAGCTGTCATTCCACAGCTGCTGCTGGCGGGCATCCAGAGAGAGCCCGAGATGCTGCTGCACATACCACTCCGGAAACAGCTGCAGCTCCCGGTCCAGCACCACATCATCATAGGCCGGCAAGGCCGCCGTTTCTGCCGGAATCTGCTGCAGTTTCACCAGCGCCCTGATGGCCTGGCCAAACAGTTCGTCGGCATTCCGTGCACTGATCACCTCAAGAAAGGTCTGGCTGCCCAGATCACTGAGAACCAGAAATCCCCGGGGAATATCCGTGGCCAGAATCTCCGGCACCCGGACGCCCGCCCGGGCCAGCAGCCCGGCAATCCGGACAAAAGGCGCGCAGTTTTCCCGGGGCGGTGGTGCATCCATCAGAATCAGGCTGTGCTCACCGAGTGTCCGGCGGAAATAACGGCGGAAACTGGCATCACTGCTGGCTGGCTGCCAGCTCCCGGCCACCGGCCAGGGCCAGCCCTGCGCCTGGCACAGGGCTGGCAGCTGCGGCTCCAGCCAGGTTTTCAAATCATGCAGTCGTTGATCATCACACAGCATTCAGGGATCTCCACGGCGCTGGCCGATAGACAGGTCATGCTTTATTATCCCGATATTTTGCAGCCTATCGAGATGGCAGCGCGCAGATTGCCCGCCTCATGGCCCGCATCCCGCCCGGACCCCTGAAACCTGTTATGGCCGTCAAGCATTTCCTGTTTTGCAAGAAGTTTCCGCTACTGTTCACAGGCAGCCTGCTTGCGATGCAGTCCGTGCTGGCCGGCACAGTACTGGCAGCCGAACAGTACAGCTGCAAGGCCGGTGCGGGAGGTGGCTGGTCCTGCAGCACGGGGGCCCGGCCAGCCCTGATGCCGCCCAAGCCAACCGATGAATCCCTGGAGCCGGGCGGCACGGACAGTACCCGGATCACCCAGGTGGCCGATGCCAAAGGCAAGGCGCTGGCATCACGCAGCACCGATTACAGCCACCTGGACTGGGTCCCCCGGGACAAGCTGACGGCTGCCCAGCTGGCCGAAATTTCGCCCTACTGCAAAGGGAGCTATGTCGAGCCGGACCGTCCGGGCCGCTATGACCAGACGCCCAAAAAAGAAGCCCCCATCTATGTGTCTGCCAAAGCCTCCCGCCACGAGCAGGAAACCGAGGACTCGGTACTGGCTGGCGGCGTGGTCATGCGTCAGGGCAGCATGCAGGTCGAGGCCGAGGAGGCCCGCCTGCACCAGCTGGAAAACCGGGGTGAGCTGAGCGGCAATGTCCGCTTCCGGGACAATGACCTGCTGATGGTCGGCGACCATGCCGACCTGCAACTGGATACCGGTGCCGTCCAGGTCGACAACCTGGAGTATGTGGTGCACAGCAACCACGCCCGGGGTAATGCCCGGCATGGCGAGCGGGAAGAAACCTCGATCCTGCGCCTGAAAGATGGCACCTACACCAGCTGTGCCCCAGGCAACAACGACTGGCATATCGCCGCCAGCAACGTGGTCATCGACCAGAACGCAGGGTATGGCCACGCCACCAATGCCACCATCCGGGTGCATGATGTACCGGTGCTGTATACGCCCTACCTCAGTTTCCCGATTGATGACCGGCGCAAATCCGGCTTCCTGATGCCCAGTTTCGGCTCCAGCTCCACCGGAGGTGCCGGTCTGCTGGCACCCTACTACTTCAACCTAGCCCCCAACTTTGATGCCACCCTGTTTCCCACCATCATGGCCAAGCGCGGGCTGCTGATGGAAGGTGAGGCCCGCTATCTGACCGAAAGCGCCGATGGCCAAGTGGGTGGAGCCATCATCAGTGACAGCAGCAACAAGCGGAAACACCAGTCGCTCTATCACAAGACCCGCTGGATGTACAGCTGGCAGCACCGCTCCGGGCTGAACTCCCGGCTGATGGCGGAAGTGGATTACACGGACATCAGCGACCCCTACTATTTCCGGGATCTGGGCACCAACCTGCAGATCCGCACCTCCGACCAGCTGAACCAGCGCGGCACCCTGACCTACCGGGGCGACACGTTCACCCTCCAGGCCAATGCCCACGCCTACAAACGGGCGACCATTTCCGACATCACCCCGTACAACCGGCTGCCCCAGCTGACCCTGAACGGCACCCTGCCGTTCCAGCCCGGCGGCCTGAACCTGAGTTACGGGGCTGAGTACGTGCGTTTCCAGCGCAACCTGCGCAGCGGTTATTTCATCAATGAAAACAACGTGGCCCAGGAATGGTATGACGACCAGCTGCGCGGCCTGACCCGGGCCGATGCCGACCGTTACCATCTGGAGCCGACAGTCAGCCTGCCGCTGAACTGGACCTGGGGTTACCTGAAACCCACCCTCAAGTACTCCTATACAAGCTATAGCGTGCATCTGGACCAGACTGGCAAGGATACGCTCTGGTCTTTTGAGGATTACAAGAAAAGTCCCAGCCTGGCCCTGCCCATGTTCAGCGTGGACAGCGGCCTCTATTTCGACCGCCAGACCCGGCTGTTTGGCGAGAATACCCAGCAAACCCTGGAGCCCCGGCTGTTCTACCTCTATGTGCCCAAGAAAAACCAGAGCGACCAGCCGGTGTTCGATACCGGGGAGTACACCTTCAACTATTCCTCCCTGTGGCGTGACAACCGCTTCTCCGGCCATGACCGGATCGCCGATGCCAACCAGGTCTCACTGGGCGTCACCAGCCGCTGGATTGACAGCAACGGCCTGGAGCGCCAGACCTTCAGTATCGGCCAGACCTATTACTTCCGGGACCGCCAGGTGGAGCTGCCCGGCATCGACTATCACCAGCGGGACCGGGACACCTCGAAAGCCTCGCCCATCGCCATGGAATACCTGTACCGGCATCCCAGCGACTGGTACTTCACCTCTGACCTGAACTGGGATGTGGCCAACCACCGGATCCTGTCCGGCAGTACCATGTTCCACTACCAGCCGACAGAAAACATCAACAAGATCATCAACCTGGGCTTCCGCTACCGGGTGGATACCATGCGCTTCAACCAGTCCACCGGGCGCTGGGAGTACAACGACGATTACGGCACCAAGTACCTGGTTGACAACAATACCGGGAACTACGTAACCGACAGCAGCGGCAACAAAGTCAAAAACCCTTACTACATCAAGGACTATTACAAGATCGAGCAGGTGGACATGTCCACCATCTGGCCGCTGATTCCCCAGTGGAGCGCCATCGCCCGTCTGCAGTATGACTTCAACCGCAACCGGGTACTGGATGCCTATGGCGGCTTTGAATACGACACCTGCTGCTGGAAACTGCGGGCCATCAACCGTTACTGGATCAACTACCGGGATTACAGCCTGAACCCCAACTCCAATGACAAGGGCAATACCGGCTTCTTCCTCCAGGTTACCCTCAAGGGACTGGGCAATGCCATCGGCTCCCAGGCTGACTCCATCTTTGACCAGACCATTCAAGGCTACCGCTTACGTGAAGATCAGGCCCGCTAACCACCGGCCCCGCCAGGTCTGGCCGTGGCTGCTACTGCTCCTGGGCCTGCTGGCCCTGCCGCTGCAGGCTGAAGTCCGCCCCCTGGACCGGATTGCCATCATCGTCAACAACGATGTGATCATGAAAAGCCAGCTGGACCAGCGCATCCGCGAGGTCCGTAACACCATCCAGAAGCGTGGCGCAGAGATGCCTCCGGAAGATGTCCTGCTCCAGCAGGTCATGGAGCGGCTGATTGTCGAAAGCCTGCAGCTGCAGCTGGCTGACCGGGCTGGCGTGCGGATCTCTGACGAGGAACTGAACGAAGCCATCGGCAACATTGCCCAGCGCAATGGCCTGACCGAACTGCAGTTCATGAATGCCCTGGCCCAGGACGGCCTGGACACCCGGGCAGCCCGCGAGCAGATCCGCCGGGAAATGCTGATCAGCCGGGTCCGCCAGGGTGTGGTCAATGAGCGGATCCAGATTTCAGACCAGGAAATACGCAACTTCATGGCCTCGGATCTGGGCAAGATCCAGATGTCCGAAGAGTATCACCTGGCCAACATCCTGATCCCGGTCCAGGAAGCGGCCAGTGCTGCTGACATCCAGAAAGCCGGCCAGCTGGCCATGAGCCTTTACGAACAGACCCGGCACGGCGTGGACTTTGGCCGGCTGGCCGTCGCCCATTCCGCCAGTGAAAACGCGCTGGAGGGCGGTGACATGGGCTGGCGCAAGGCCATCCAGCTGCCCCCTCCTTTTGATGAGCTGGTCCAGCACCTGCCCGTGGGAGGCGTTACCGAGCCGGTCCGGACGCCCCCCGGCTTTATCATGATCAAGCTGCTGGAAAAACATGGCGGCGAGCGACAGATCCGCGACGAGGTGCATGTCCGCCATATCCTGGTCAAACCCAGCGAGGTCCGCACCGAACAGGAAGCCCGGCAGATGATCCAGAAACTCTACGACCGGATCATGGCCGGTGAGAGCTTTACTGAACTGGCCGGGGCCTACTCGGAAGACCCCGGCTCGGCCCTCAATGGCGGAGACCTGAACTGGATCGACCCGGAGGTGCTGGTACCCGAATTCCGGCGGATGATGCAAAACACCCCGAGCGGCGAACTGTCGGTCCCCTTCCGCAGCCAGTATGGCTGGCACATCCTCCAGGTGCTGGGGCGGCGGGCCACGGACAGCAGCGAAGACATCCGCCGCCAGCAGGCCATGAACATCCTGCGTGGCCGCCGCTTTGACGAGGAGCTGCAGTCCTGGCTGCGCCAGATCCGTGATGAAGCCTACGTTGATATCAAGCTATGACGGTACCTCCCTGCCGCTTTGCCCTGACCCCTGGTGAACCGGCCGGCATCGGGCCGGACCTGTGCCTGCTGCTGGCCCGCCAGGCCCAGGAGCAGTAGCAGC
>DIDB01000121.1:14389-14663 GCA_002417905.1 Pseudomonadaceae bacterium UBA5811 | reverse complement strand
CATAACGGCAACCTGACCAATGTGGAGCAGCTGGCCAAGGAGATCTATGAGTCGGATCTGCGCCATGTCAATACCAGTTCCGATTCGGAAGTACTGCTGAACGTTTTTGCCCATGAGCTGGCAGTGCAAAACCGCTTGCAGCCCACGGAGGAAGAGGTATTTGCCGCGGTGGCCCGGGTACATGAGCGCTGCCGGGGTGGTTATGCGGTGGTGGCAATGATCACTGGCTACGGTATTGTTGGCTTCCGTGATCCCAATGCCATCCGGCCGATTG
>DIDB01000121.1:13733-14278 GCA_002417905.1 Pseudomonadaceae bacterium UBA5811 | reverse complement strand
CTTTGGCCAGCGCTCCACCGATCAGGGGGTGGAGTACATGATCGCCTCGGAGAGCGTGGCCCTGGATGTACTGGGCTTTACCCTGATCCGTGACCTGGCTCCGGGCGAGGCTGTCTATATCACGGCGGATGGCGAGCTGCATACCCGGCAGTGCGCGCCGGACCCTCACTACTTTCCCTGTATTTTCGAGCATGTTTACCTGGCCCGCTCGGACTCCTTTATTGATGGAATTTCCGTCTACAAGGCCCGGTTGCGGATGGGGGAGAAGCTGGCCGAGAAGATCCTGCGCGAACGGCCGGACCACGACATTGACGTGATCATCCCGATTCCGGATACCAGCCGGACTTCGGCTCTGGAGCTGGCCAACCGGCTGGGCGTCAAATTTCGCGAAGGCTTCGTCAAAAACCGTTATATCGGCCGGACTTTTATCATGCCGGGCCAGGCAGCCCGCAAGAAATCGGTACGCCAGAAACTCAATGCCATTGATCTGGAGTTCCGGGGCAAGCATGTCATGCTGGTGGATGACTCCATCGTGCGTGGCACCA
>DIDB01000121.1:13098-13498 GCA_002417905.1 Pseudomonadaceae bacterium UBA5811 | reverse complement strand
GACCTGATCGAAGCTGTGGCCAATACCCGCAAGGCCTCCATTACTGAATTTGACTGCGCGGTGTTTGATGGCAACTATGTGACAGGTGATGTGGATGCCCAGTACCTGGCCCGGCTGGAGCAGGCCCGCAATGATGCCAGCAAGGTCATGTCCACTGCAGTCAATGCCATTATCGACCTGTACAACAATTGAGCAGGCTCCATTTTTACCTTTATGGGCGGGAACTTCAGTATGACAAGCGAATGGGAAGCCGGACGGCTGGACAGTGATCTTGCGGGCGTTGCAGCGGCCACGCTGGCAGTCCGGGCGGGTCAGCACCGGACACCTGAGGCTGAGCATGGCGAGGCCCTGTTTCTGACCTCAAGCTATGTATTCCGCAGTGCTGCCGAGGCGGCTGCCC
>DIDB01000121.1:12695-13002 GCA_002417905.1 Pseudomonadaceae bacterium UBA5811 | reverse complement strand
GCAGGCTGTGGCTACGGCTTCGGGCATGGCGGCAATCATGGCTGTGGTGATGAGCCTCTGCTCTGCGGGTGACCATGTGCTGGTATCGCGCAGCGTATTTGGCGCCACGGTTGCCCTGTTTGAAAAGTACTTCAGGCGCTTTGGGATCCAGGTGGACTATGTACCTCTTTCTGATCTGCAGGCCTGGCAGCAGGCATTCCGGCCCAATACCCGGCTGCTGTTTGTGGAGTCGCCCTCCAATCCATTGGCCGAGCTGGTAGATATCCCGGCGCTGGCGGCACTGGCCCACCAGCAGGGCGCCCTGCTG